>NZ_AP021881.1:611253-916879 GCF_009937995.1 Sulfuriferula nivalis | reverse complement strand
ACGCGCAAAGATTTGACGATAAAAGGGCAATTCCGTCGTCAAAAGCTTAACCTCTTCAGCCGATGCACATTGAAATAGCACCCACGCCGAACCTGGCTCTGCCTTAACATAACCATGAACACCCAATTGCGCCGCATTCGCGATAATTTCAGCCGCACACTCTTTCTCAAAACCCGCGCGACAATATAACAACAATGCATCCATTTGGCTCATGCGACACACTTTCCTAAAATAGCGACAGTATAACGGCTAATGAGCGGTGCTAAAAATTGATTAATTAAGTTGGGCCTGTGTAATAACAAAATCCAGTTCCTCGTGGGGCGCGCAATATGCCTCCTGCAATGCCACAAGAAACTAAAATCATCAACTTATAGCAACAGAGCATTAGCAGATGCTAATTAAAATATCGTCACAAGTTGAATTTATTGTTATAATCCAAAGGCTTTTTTTGACGTAATTAAGCATCACTTTTATTTAACTTATGGAGAAACACATGGCTGATAAGCTAATGATTATGATGGTCAACACCGATCCAGCGAATCCTTCTGAATTGGGCGCACCATTTTTCCAAGCAACTGTTGCGGCTGCGATGGAATATGAAGTTGAAGTAATCTTGACTGCACGTTCTGGCGAATTGGCTGTTAAAGGCTTCGCGGAAAAATTATTTGTTCAAGAAGGCTCACCTAAGAGCGTGTATGACTTTATCAAAGACGCACACGAAGCTGGCGTAAAATTCAAGGTTTGCACCCCAACCTTGGAACTATGGGGTCACGATCTGATTCCAGAAATCGAAGAAACAATTGGTGGCGCATATGTAATCCAGCAAGCTATGGATGAAGATGTTGTAACCTTGTGCTACTAAGCATCAAGATTCAATAAAAAAAGCGGCGTTTTCGCCGCTTTTTTTATTTTAATCACTTAATTACTGAACTTTCCCAGCACAACAGCAGTCTTTATTCACAAATAACATTAAGATGGTGACGTTGCCATCATGACAAGAATTCAGGGATGAATACGCATAATGACTGATCGTGAACTCGATCAACAGCTAGTGGAACGAGTGCAGCGTGGTGACAAACGCGCATTTGATTTACTGGTGGTGAAATATGAACGTCGTTTGGCGCGACTGCTGTCTCGCTTCGTGCGCGATTCGCACGAAGTTGAGGACATCGCACAAGAGACTTTCATCAAAGCGTATAAAGCATTAAGCAGTTTCCGTGGTGATGCCGCTTTTTATACATGGCTATATCGTATAGGCATCAATACCGCAAAGAATTATTTAATGGCTCGCGGTCGTCGCGCGCCGACGGTAACTGAATTTGACGCTGAAGAATCAGAAGGATTCGAAGGTGCAGAAGCACTACAGGAACTCAACACGCCCGAAAGCGAGCTTCTGTCCAAGGAAATCGGGCAAGTGGTTAACGATGCAATGGCAGCATTACCTGAAGATTTGCGCGCGGCAATCACATTGCGCGAAATTGAAGGGCTAAGTTATGAAGAAATAGCTGAAACCATGAACTGCCCGATAGGCACAGTACGTTCGCGCATATTTCGTGCGCGCGAAGCAATTGCAGCAAGGTTGCGCCCTATTTTGGGCACTAATACAGACACACGATGGTAAGGATTTATCATGCAAAATACAGCTAAATTAGACAGCACTGGCGCAGCAGAACAGTCGGACATTACTTCCGCTGCAATTGATGGCGAATTGGACTCAGCACAGTTCGATACCTTTCTGCGCGATTACAAACGCGACAATGACCTTGAGTCGCAATGGCAAACCTATCATCTTATCGGTGATGCCCTACGCCAGACACCGATGCATGCGTCTAGCATTGCACAACGCGTCAGTGCACAACTCGCTAATGAGCCCACGCTACTCGCACCGCAACGTAAATCTCTGGTGCATAAGTATGCCCTGCCCGTTGCTGCGTCAGTTGCCGCAGTTATGCTGGTGAGCTGGAGCGCACTCAATTTAACCTCTGATCCAATACACTCATCAACATTGGCAGCCAACACCCCAAGTGCCCAACAACCTGTCATACAAACAGCACAGATAGACCCAACTCAGTTGAATGAATTCATAGCTGCCCACCGCGATTATTCAGCGGGGGTTAACTCTCCATTCGTTAATGCCAGTTATGAAATCCCTGCGGAGCGCAATCGATGAAATGGTTGTTGATTTGCTTGACTTGTTTTTGTTTACCAGCCACCGCAGCAACAGACAGCAACAACCTCAATGCTACCCTGAGCCGCATTGCCAAAGCTACAGCTCAGCTGAGTTATGACGGCACTTTCATGTATCAACACGATGGCCACGTAGACATATCACATATAGCACATCGTATAGATAGCGCAGGCGAATTAGCCAAGCTCGACATATTATCAGGCCCACCACATGCTTTTGTACGCGTGAATGATGCAGTTTATTGCTACATTCCAAATGGTAATGAAGTTAAGGTGGAGCGCCGCCAACATCATCAATTTTTCCCTGAACTACTACCTATCAACACAACCAGCATCACCGAAAACTACACCATTAAAAGCCTGGGCACATCAACCATTGCCAATCGTAACAGTATAGGATTAAACCTGCTGCCTAATGATGGCTACCGATATGCATACCAACTTTGGTCAGATGCAGAAACAGGTTTATTACTTAAATTCATTAAACTGGACGGTAAATTAAGGGATGCTGGCGAATTTACTTTTTCACAAGTTGATATAGGACAAGCACCCGAACGCAGTCAATTTCAGGCCGGCTATTTAAGCAAAAAAGCCATCACTATCCCAAGCAAGGAGGTCGAGACAAAATCCAACTGGAGAGTACATAAATTGCCCTCTGGATACCTTTTTATCAGAGAAAACCTGCGTGAACTGCCAGGCAAACAACATAGTGTTATTCATCAAGTTTATGGCGATGGACTCTCCATTGTATCCATTTTTATTGAACCGCTAGAACAAGTCGGCAATCCACCACCGACAGGTTTGACCAGTCAAGGTCTGATGAGCCTGTATGCGCACCAAATCGGTCAGTATCAGATAACCGCATTAGGTGAAGTACCACCAGCCACACTCATGTTTATGGTCGAAAACCTGTCGCAAGAAACCGCACCATGATAGAAATGCAGGCCAGAGTAGTTGCAGTCGAAGACGGTATGGCATTAGTTGAACCTATGTCAGGAGGCTCTTGCAGCAGCTGCAGCAGCAGCGCAGGCTCAACGCCCAGCGCAGGTTGTGGTGCAGACAAAATAGGCCAGATATTCACTATCAAAACAAAAAACTACCGTGTGATTAATGCTATTTCCAGCCGCATTGGTGACGAGGTGATCATTGGCATAGAGGACGGCGCAGTACTACGAGGTTCTGCTGTCGTCTATATGCTGCCACTCATACTGATCTTTATCGGTGCGATCACTGCACATTATCTCATGCCCAACATCAATGCAGATTTAGCGTCCATCATAGGCGCGGCATCAGGATTCACTATTAGCGCACTATGGCTCTTCCGCTTCAATCAGCACGCCAGTCGCAACCCTCATTACCAGCCTGTTATTTTACGTAACGCCCATGCGGGCACATTTATACTGAAGGAGGTCAAACGATGAGAAGAGTATTGTTTTTTATGTTTTTTTTATTGAATTTCAGTTTTTATGTGCAAGCGAAAGATCTTCCAGATTTTACTGAACTGGTCAAAGATCATGGCGCGTCAGTAGTAAATATTACAACGACTCAGCTGGTAATAACACGCAATGGTTTTGAGACCATGCCTGGCATGCCAAATGATGAAATGTTCGATTTTTTCCGTCGTTTCATGCCACCACAGGGTGCACACGGAAAATCCCACGAAGTCCCCATCAAGGCCAGCGGCTCTGGATTTATTATCAGCAGTGATGGCTACATACTCACTAACGCACACGTAGTTGATGGTGCAGATGAAGTCATCGTCAAACTGACTGACAAACGTGAACTAAAAGCTAAAGTTATCGGCACGGACAGCCGTTCCGACATTGCATTAATAAAAATTGCAGCCAACAACCTCCCCAAAGTACCCATAGGCAACCCACAACAACTACAAGTTGGCGAATGGGTATTGGCCATCGGCTCGCCCTTTGGCTTTGAAAATTCAGTCACCGCAGGTATCGTTAGCGCCAAAGGCCGCTCACTACCCAGTGAGAATTTTGTTCCCTTTATCCAAACTGACGTTGCCATCAATCCAGGCAATTCAGGTGGCCCTCTGTTTAACATGAAAGGTGAAGTGGTCGGCATTAACTCCCAAATCCTGTCACGCTCCGGCGGTTACATGGGACTTTCATTTGCGATTCCAATTGACGTAGCGATGCAAGTCGCGGACCAGATCAAAACTCACGGCAAAGTTCAGCGCAGCAAACTCGGCGTCGTCATCCAGGAACTGAACGCGGGTAACGCCAGTGCATTTGGTCTCAATTCCGCTGAAGGCGCACTAGTATCTGAAGTTGAGAAAGACAGTCCAGCTGCCAAAGCGGGGCTCAAATCTGGCGACATTATCGTCAAACTTAACGACCAGCCCATAAAAACCTCACTCGATTTACCTAACCTGGTGTCAATGACTAAACCAGGCACGACAGTTAAACTACAAATATGGCGAAATCGTGAGTTAATCACAGTCCCGGTGACCGTTGTCGAAATGAAGTCAGATGTCATCGCTAAAAATGGTGACGCACAAACTGATCATACTGCCAACAAAATCGGTTTAATGGTGGCCAACATCACTCCTGCAGAACGTGATCAAATCGGCATTACCCATGGCATAGTCGTACAAAACAGTGATGGTATGTCCGCACGTGCGGGTATACAGACAGGTGATATTATTTTGGCCGTCGGTAACACGAGTATCGATAGCGTGGTTCAATTTAATAAAATCATAGATAAAACCAACAAAGGCAGCAGTATTGCCCTATTAATTATGCGCGATGAGTCACGCCTCTACCTTCCTGTGCATATAGAATAAACTTAACAGGCGGGGTAATCCCCGCCGCAAATATATCATGACCCAACTTAAAATCTATTTACGCACTTACTGTCACTTATGCCATGATTTGCTGGCTAAACTCGCCCCATATCAACAACGCTATGGATTCGAAATTATTGAATTAGACATAGACACCAGCCCTGAACTGGAAGAACGTTATGGCGCATTAATCCCTGTCCTGACAGGGGCTGATGACAATGAAATTTGCCATTATTTCCTTGATGAAGCCGCGCTTACAGATTATTTATCGAAAATCCGTTAAAATCATGACTTCAGATTGCCCCTAGGCGCACCGTGTGTGCCTTTTTTATTGATGAAAAACATACGAAATTTCTCCATTATTGCCCATATTGACCACGGCAAATCCACCTTAGCAGATCGCATTATCCAACTCTGCGGCGGGTTATCTGCACGTGAAATGGAAGCACAAGTTCTCGATTCTATGGATTTGGAACGTGAACGTGGCATTACCATCAAAGCGCAAACTGCAGCATTGGAATACAAGGCGCGTGACGGCCAGATTTATCAGTTGCACTTAATTGACACCCCAGGTCACGTCGATTTCTCCTACGAAGTCAGCCGTTCACTATCAGCATGTGAAGGCGCGTTATTGGTAGTTGATGCATCCCAAGGTGTAGAGGCACAAACGGTTGCAAACTGCTACACCGCAACCGAATTAGGTATGGAAGTCGTTCCGGTACTCAACAAAATCGACCTCCCCGCCGCTGAACCTGAACGGGTCATGCAGGAAATCGAAGACATTATTGGTATTGATGCCAGTGATGCAGTTCATGCATCTGCTAAAACAGGCATAGGCATAGAAGACATTCTCGAAGCCGTTATTAGCAAAATCCCGCCACCCCAAGGTGACCCTGATGCACCGCTAAAAGCATTAATTATCGACTCCTGGTTTGATAACTATGTCGGCGTAGTAATGTTGGTGCGTGTATTTGATGGACGCATACAACCTAAACAAAGAATCCGTTTAATGGCGACCAAAACGGTCCATCTGGTTGAACAAGTCGGCGTATTCACCCCGAAAGCACGTCAACTTACCGAGCTATCAGCTGGCGACGTAGGCTTTATCATCGCAGGTATCAAAGAACTCAAAGCTGCCAAAGTTGGCGACACTGTCACTCTGGATGGCAATCCAGCCACTGAAGCACTGCCTGGTTTCAAAGAAATCAAGCCGCAAGTTTTTGCAGGTCTATACCCTGTTGAATCACATGACTACGACGCACTGCGTGATGCATTGGAAAAACTCAAGCTCAACGATGCATCTTTGCAATATGAGCCAGAAGTCTCTCAAGCATTAGGCTTTGGCTTCCGTTGCGGTTTCCTTGGCTTACTGCACATGGAAATCGTACAAGAACGCTTAGAGCGTGAGTACGACATGGATCTCATCACCACTGCCCCTACCGTTATTTATGAGGTAGTGATGAAAGGTGGCGAAGTCATCCATATTGAAAACCCATCAAAATTACCTGAGCTCTCCAAAATCGAAGAAATACGTGAGCCCATGATTACCGCGACCATCCTCGTACCAGAGGAGTATCTCGGCAGCGTAATGACGCTATGTACGCAAAAACGCGGCACGCAGACAAATATGCAGTACATGGGACGTCAAGTCATGCTCAATTACGACATGCCGATGAATGAAGTCGTGATGGACTTCTTTGACCGACTTAAATCAGCTACACGTGGCTATGCCTCACTGGATTATGATTTCAAAGAATATCGCACTGCGGACTTGGTGAAGCTGGATATCCTGGTCAACAACGAAAAGGTCGATGCGCTCTCGCTGATCGTCCACCGTGCCACCAGCCAATACAAAGGACGCGAGCTGGCTTCAAAAATGCGTGAGTTAATTCCACGTCAAATGTTCGACGTAGCAATTCAGGCAGCCATTGGTGCACAAATCATCTCTCGTGAAAATGTGAAAGCACTACGTAAGAATGTGCTGGCAAAATGCTATGGTGGCGATATCAGTCGCAAGCGTAAATTGCTGGAGAAACAAAAAGCAGGTAAGAAGCGCATGAAACAAGTAGGTAACGTAGAAATTCCGCAAGAAGCCTTCCTCGCAATTCTGCAAGTTGGCGATAAATAAGGATTTAACCCCATGGATTTTGCACTCATTATGTTTGTAGCATTGGTTGTCACTGGCGTAATCTGGCTAATTGACAGTCTTATCTTCAAACCAAAGCGCACTAAAGACGCGAAAATGCCAGTCTTAGCAGAATATGCCCAGAGCTTTTTCCCCGTCATACTCGCTGTCTTCATGCTGCGCTCATTTCTGGTAGAGCCGTTCAAAATCCCGTCCGGCTCTATGCTCTCTACCTTGCTGGTTGGCGATTTTATTCTGGTGAACAAATACACCTACGGCATCCGCATCCCTGTCATCAACACCAAAATTTTAGAAGTCAGCCAACCTAAAAACGGTGATGTGATGGTGTTTCGTTATCCACAAGATCCCAGTCTGGACTACATCAAACGTGTGGTAGGCGTACCGGGCGACACGGTACGTTATTACAATAAAAAACTGACTATCAATGGCAAGGCTATTTCACAAGAGAGTGACGGCATTTTCAGCTATGTCGATAGCAACCTGAATGCTGTCAGTGCTAACCAATACACCGAGAAACTGGGTGAACATACCCATAAAATCCTGATTCTTCCCGATACACCAACCGTCTTTGTTGACCAGGTAAACAGCCAATTCCCACATCGCCAGAATTGCGATTACAATGACGAAGGATTCACTTGCAAAGTACCGCAAGGCTACTATTTCATGATGGGCGATAATCGTGACAGCAGCAATGACAGTCGCTACTGGGGATTTGTTCCAGACCGCAACATAGTTGGTCGTGCTTTCATGATCTGGTTTAACTTTGATAATTTGAAACGTATTGGTCATTTCATAGAATAAAGAGGGCATAACATGCGTAACAAACAACGTGGTATCAGTTTATTTGGGATGTTTTTTGTAGCTATGGGTTTAGTATTTATTGCTCTGGTAGTAATGAAAGTCATCCCCCCATATATCGAATATGTTTCAATAAAAAAAGTCTTCAATGCTATGGTTGCCGATCCACAAATGCAGGATGCGAAGCCATCACAAATTCGTGAATCGTATGTCCGTCGCTCCAGCATAGACAATATCACCAGTGTCAAAGCTGATGATGTAGATATTTCCCGTGACAATGGCAAACTCACGCTCAGTGCAAAATATCACGTAGAAAAACCACTATTTGACAACATTGGTATCTACATTGACTTCGCACCAACAACCGATGCCAATGGCGCACCCTGATTTACACCCTGTAGAACGCGCGCTGGGCTACACCTTCAAGCAGCCGCAACTACTCGTACAGGCGCTCACCCACCGTAGCTTTAGTACGCCGCACAATGAGCGCCTCGAATTCTTGGGTGACAGCGTCCTCAACTGTGCGATTGCCCAGCAACTGTATAGTCACTTCCCTGATTTACCAGAAGGTGTTTTATCACGACTACGCTCCAATCTTGTACGCCAGCAAACCCTGCATGAAATTGCCACCGCACTGGCACTCGGCGAGCACTTACGTCTTGGTGACGGCGAAGTTAAAAGCGGCGGACGCAATCGCCCATCCATACTGGCAGACGCTGTAGAATCATTATTTGGTGCGATATTGCTCGATAGTAATTTTGATCAGGCTCAGCTAATTATTCAACAGCTCTATGCCAAACGTATCGCCGCTATCGACCCTGCTACACCCGCTAAAGATCCTAAAACCTTGCTACAGGAAGCCTTGCAAAGTAGACACTTGCCACTGCCACACTATGAGCTCATCAATGCAACGGGGCATGCGCATGAGCAAATTTTCAGCATCAGTTGCAACATACCTGCACTCTCTATCCTGACCACAGGCACTGCAAACAGTCGTCGAGCAGCTGAACAAGCCGCTGCACAGAGCGCGTATGAAGCGCTTAGCAAATAACGCCTCAAACCAACGCTTAAGCATTCTCCCACAGTGGATGTGACTTCCAATAATCAACCAGCCAAGCCAGTGCCAAGCCATGATGATGGCTGTTCCACGCCATAAAAAACTGCGCACTGGATTTAGGTTCGGCTACAGTCTTAATTACCAGACGCCCATTAGCTTGTGCCGTCATGGCCAAAGCCTTAGGCAAATAACCAACACCCAAACCTGCTTCCTGAGCTAACAATTTCGCCGTCATATGGGGCACGGTCAGCACATCCTGCCCATTAATCAGGCCTGATGTACGAGCAGGTAATTGCCGAGAACTATCTGCAGCCGAGACTGCCCGAAACTTGACAATATCAACAACCTGCAATGGTTCAGGATAATCTGCCAACGGATGATCTGGTGCAACAGCAAAAACAAAATCCACTACCCCCATCGCGTGCGTCACATATCCACCACCCCCAGGTCCATCACTAGGTGCGCCGATTACCAGATCAGCCCGTCCGTCAACCAGCGCATCCCAGCAACCGCCAAACACCTCGGTGCTTACACGCAATCGCGTACCGAATCCTTGCGCATAAAATGCATTCAGCCCAACATATAACAACTGCCAATCTATCAAATCACTAACCGCAATACGCAGCTCGACTTCAACGCCAGCAGCAATACGTTGCACACGTGACTCAAGCTCACGTGCGGCATCTAACAGATAGCGCCCATCACGTAGCAAAGTTACACCAGCCGCTGTTAACACAGCACGATGACCACTACGGTCAAATAGCTGCACCGATAAATCCTGCTCCAGCTTCTGCACGCTATAAGTCAGCGCTGACGGCACCCTATGCAATATTTGTGCAGCAGCCGCAAAACTGCCGTGGGTTGCAATGGCATCAATGACTACTAAATGATCAAGATTTAGCTTCATTATCAAATTTATTGAACATAATATGCAGAATTATTCGCTATCATTCAGATTATTTCAATACTAAACTAAATAGCATCAACATCAGGAGAAATCATCATGCTTACCCTATACCCTGCAAATCAACGTGGTCACGCCCAACATGGCTGGCTGGAAAGCTGGCATAGCTTTTCTTTTTCTGACTACTATGACCCCAAAAAAATGGGCTTCGGTAGCTTACGCGTGATCAATGATGACTATATTGCGCCCAGCGCAGGCTTCCCGACCCATCCTCATCGCGACATGGAAATTATCACTTATGTGCTGTCAGGCTCGCTCGCGCATAAAGACAGTATGGGTAACGGCTCGATAATACAAGCAGGTGATGTACAAAAGATGAGCGCAGGCACAGGCATACAGCATAGTGAATTCAATCCATCGGCTGATACACCTGTACACTTGCTACAAATATGGATACAACCAGCTCAACGCGGCATTACACCCAGCTATGCACAACAAAATTTTAGCGTACAGGACAAGCAGGATAGGCTCTTGCTGATTGCTGCGCCCGAAGGTGCACCGATACCATTGCATCAAGACTTGAAGCTATACGCAGCCAATCTGTCAGCAGGCAGCGAGCTTACCCATCAATTCGCGCCGGCTCGCTCTGGTTATCTGCATGTTGCAACTGGCAGCATCATGATTAACGAGTTGACCCTTAGCGCAGGGGATGCAATCACTATAGAAGATACCACCAGCATCACTATCAGCACCCAGGACCAGGCAGAAATATTGCTTTTTGACATCCACCCACAGTGACACAATAAGGACACCACCATGACTACCAATGTATTTACCCCGATCAAACTAGGTCGCTATACCCTTACCAATCGCATCGTCATGGCACCGCTCACCCGTTGTCGTGCTGATGAAAACAATGCGCCACGCGCAATGAACGTTGAATACTATCGCCAACGTGCTACAGCAGGGCTAATCATCAGCGAAGGCTCACAAATCACGGCAAAAGCCGTTGGCTATCTGGGCACACCAGGCATATACAGCGATGCACAAATCGCAGGCTGGCAGCAAGTCACGGCTGCCGTACACAGTCGCGGTGGTCGCATCTTTCTGCAACTTTGGCATTGTGGCCGCGTCTCACATCCATCCATGCTTCCAGACAACATGCAGCCAGTTGCGCCTTCGGCTATACGTGCAGAAGGTCATGCCCACACCATGGAAGGCGTACAGGCATTTGTTACCCCACATGAACTCACGACAGCCGAAATTGCAGTCGTCGTCGCTGAATTTTCTCAGGCAGCACAAAATGCATTGCAGGCCGGCTTTGATGGCGTAGAAATCCATGGTGCCAACGGTTATCTGATTGACCAGTTTATCCGTGACGGCAGCAATCAGCGCACCGACGAATACGGCGGTTCACTTGCAAATCGTGCACGTTTCTTACTGGAAATCACCCAGGCAGTTGTTAACGTATGGGGCGCAGACCGAGTCGGCGTGCGTTTATCCCCTATCAATCCATTTAACGACATGAGCGACAGCAACCCTCAAGCCACATTCGACTACGTGGCTCAAGCACTCAGTCCATTCCAGCTAGCTTACCTGCACGTAACAGAATGGGCAGGACATGATGCCAGCCAGCCCAAACCAGCATTCGATTTCGCACAATTACGTGCCGCCTATCAGGGCACTTACATGACCAACGGTGGTTATACGTTAGATAAAGCAAATGCAGCGATTAGCTCAGGCACAGCCGACCTGGTTGCATTTGGCAGCCTCTACATTGCCAATCCTGACCTCGCCGAGCGTTTTGCCCAAAATGCGCCGCTCAATACGCCTGATGCCAGCACATTTTACGGTGGCAATGAAGCGGGCTATACAGACTACCCTAGCCTGACACTAGCCGCCTAAGTTAATTCTGCACTATCCCGATGCCACAGTTCCCTGTGGCATCATCCCGTCTATCTGTGAAATATGTTACGCTACGACGATAAACCTCATCATCAGGAATCGCCGTAATGTCACAAGAAAATTTAGCAAAAACTCGCTGGCTAGTTGTCGCCGATGTCGTCACCGCTGCCTTAGTTGGTGTCGCCCAGGCCGCTGAACGCGCCATCAGCATCCGAGGTGAATTTCACATCGTGCTGGCAGGTGGCAACACGCCCAAAGCCTTATACGAACGACTGACAAATCTGGAGACCGACTGGTCATGCTGGCATATCTGGTATGGTGATGAGCGCTGCCTGCCCGCCGATGATATCAACCGCAACAGCCACATGGCGACACAAGCCTGGCTGGCGAATTGCCCTATTCCTGCAACTCACATCCATACCATCCATGCTGAACGCGGCGCAGAAATAGCGGCGGCCGATTACGCCGAACAACTACAACAAGTGGAAATGTTTGACTTAGTGCTACTAGGCCTAGGTGAAGACGGCCACACCGCCAGCCTGTTCCCAGACCAGTTTGATCCAGATAACCCTGCAGCAGCCATCGCCGTACACAATGCCCCCAAGCCACCTGCAGACAGAGTGAGCCTCACAGTACGTTGTCTGAACGGCACTCGCGCCGCACTGTTTCTGGTAACGGGTGCTGGCAAGCGTGATGCAGTAGCAGCATGGCAGCGTGGCGACCCCATCCCGGCGGCTGCGATTGCAGTAAAAACAGGCGTCGATGTGTTGTTAGAACCCGTATGCGTAAAGGAAAATGTATGAAATTAGCGCTTATCATCAGCCTGCTTTTTGCCAGCCACGCATACGCTACGGGGATGGACGAAAAAACCACCACCCTCGCCGATCAACGCGAACTGGCGCTCACTATTTACAATGATGATTTAGCCTTGGTCAAAGACCAGCGCAAAGTCGGCCTGTCTGCTGACACCAACCGCTTGGCATGGCGCGATGTATCCGCACGCATACGTCCCGAAACCGCCCTGCTACGCAACATCAACGATGCCGCCGGCATACGGTTACTGGAACAGAATTTCGATTATGACCTGCTTACGCCACAAAAACTGCTGGAAAAAAATGTCGGCAATAGCGTTACAGTCGTCAAAACCAACCCAGTCACAGGTACAGAAACCCGTGAAACTGCCACCATACTGGCGGCCAACAGTGGTGTCGTGCTGAAATATGCTGACCGCGTAGAAACAGGCATCAACGGGCGCATCGTCTATGCAGGCGTACCCGATAATCTGCGTGATCAACCCACGCTGACCATGACCGTCATCGCCAACAAAGCCGCCAGTCAAAATCTGGAATTATCCTACCTCACGGGCGGCTTATCGTGGCGTGCCGATTACGTCGCCGAACTCGGCGCCAATGACACAAAAATGGATTTGAACGGCTGGGTTACTATCAACAACCAAAGCGGAACCAGCTACCCCAATGCCAAGTTGCAATTTGTTGCAGGTGACGTCCACCGAGTCAGCGAACAGCTACGCCCAGAGATGGTTGCACGCGGAGCCATGAGCGTGGCGAAAGTGGATAGTGCTAACATGGCACAGGAAGGGCTGTTTGAATATCACCTCTACAGCCTGGGACGCACTACCACATTAAACAACCAGCAAACCAAACAAGTTGCTCTGCTCACCGCCCCACAAATCAGCGTACGCAAAACACTGGAACTACGCGGTGCAGAATATTATTATCAAGGAGCAACAGGTGATTTAGGACAAAAACTCAAAGCCAGCGTCTACATCAGCTTTGACAACAAAGGCGGTAATCTGGGTGTGCCGTTACCTAAAGGCATCATGCGTATCTACCAGAAAGACAACGCTGGCAACGCCCAGTTTATAGGCGAAGACAGCATAGACCACACCGCAAAAAATGACACCGTCCGACTAAAATTGGGCGATGCGTTCGACGTCTATGCCGACAAAAAACAGACCGATTTCCAGAAAGTTGCCGGCGCACGCAACAGCTACGAATCGGCCTACCAAATCATTCTGCATAACGCCAAAGCGACAGCTGTTACCGTCAGCGTATTTGAACCCATTCCCGGCGACTGGAGCATCCTCAGTGAATCACAACCTCACATCAAAGCAAACGCCAACACAGCGATGTGGTCGGTGATTATTCCTGCAGAGGGGCAAACCAGCTTAACATACCGTGTCAGAGTAAAATACTAATCACAGCTGTTTACCCAAACAGCCAGAAAGCAGGCGAGCAATCAGGAAAGCGAGTAAAATAACACCTATATTTACAGCCACACGGTCCACACCATGAACCCCAGCAATCCCGATTTTCGCACTGGTTATATCGCCATTATTGGTCGCCCTAACGTGGGCAAATCCACACTGACCAATCACATCGTCGGTGCGAAAGTCAGCATTACCTCGCGCAAGGCGCAGACTACGCGACATCGTATCCATGGCATATATACTGATGCAGACGCACAGTATATTTTTGTCGACACTCCCGGCTTTCAGACTCAATACGACAGCGCGTTAAATCGCGGTATGAATAAAACCGTAGTGGATGCTTTGCACTCGACCGACGTAGTACTGTTCGTCATCGAAGGTACGCGCTTTGATAGCCGTGACCAGAAGGTGGTGGATTTACTGCCTAAAGATATCCCCGTGATTCTGGTGCTTAACAAGCAGGATCTGGTTAAAGATAAAGACAGCCTGTTACCATTTATGGCTGAGATGAATGAGATATTCCCATTCGCTGCCATCGTGCCCATCTCCGCCCGCAATGGCGAGCAAGTGCCGCGATTGCTGACGACCATCCGCAGCTATTTACCCGTAGCCGAAGCCATGTTTGACGAGGACGACATTACCGATAAAAGCGAGCGTTTTCTTGCTGCCGAAATGGTGCGTGAAAAAGTATTCCGCTTGTCAGGTGAAGAAGTGCCCTACTCCGCCAGCGTAATGATAGAAAAATTCGAACAGGAAGGCGATATGCGCCGCGTTTTCGCCACCATCCTTGTCGATAAGGAAAATCAGAAGGCCATTATCATCGGCCATCAGGGCAGCAAGCTCAAGGAAATCGGCACGGCTGCACGGTTGGATATGGAGCGCCTGTTCGGCGGCAAGGTTTATCTGGAGCTATGGGTCAAGGTCAAAGGTGGCTGGGCTGATAGCGAACGCATACTCAAACAACTGGGCTATGATTAAAATAGTCGTATGAACGCACGTCTGCCCAGCACACATGAACGCGGACGCGTGGATAACACGCTGGGTCTGGTGTTGCATAGCTACCCTTTCCGCGAAACCAGCCTGATTGCTGAAGTATTCACTCAGGAACACGGCCGTGTTGCCATGGTTGCGCGCGGTGCACGGCGCCCACGGGCGCAATTACGCGGACTGATACTGTCGTTTACCCCGTTATTAATTTCCTATGCGGGTAAAAACGAATTACGCACACTGCACAGCGCAGAATGGCAAGGTGGTCTACCTATACCGCAAGGCATGGGCTTATTGTGTGGTTTTTACATCAACGAACTGCTGCTCAAATTACTCGCCCGCGACGATCCGCACCCTGCTTTATTTGAGCATTATCTCGCCACCTTACGCGCGCTCGCCACGCCGCATTTAACCCAAACGGGCTACGCTGTTATTCTGCGTCAGTTTGAACAAAAACTGCTAGCCGAACTGGGTTATGCCCAGCCATTTACACACACTGCAGATAGCCACAGTGCAATTCTTGCCGATGATTATTACACCTACATCTGCGAACGCGGTGCAGTATGTCAGCCTAACAGCGAATCAGGCATTACCCTGCGCGGCAAAACCTTGTTAGACTTGGCACAAGGCAATTACGACGACCCAGTCAGTCTGCAACAAGGCAAACAGCTCATGCGCCACATCATTAACCACCACCTCGCAGGGCAAACCTTGCATGCGCGGGAACTACTCAAGGATTTACAACAACTATGATACAACTCGGTGTCAACATTGATCACATCGTAACTATACGTCAGGCACGTGGCACACGTTACCCTAGCCCCGTACAAGCCGCACTGGTTGCTGAATCTGCTGGTGCGGATGCGATTACTTTGCATCTGCGTGAAGACCGCCGCCACATTCAGGATCATGATGTCGACACCCTGAGTCGCGTCCTCACCACACGCATGAATCTGGAAATGGCTGTAACTGATGAAATGCTGGCCATTGCCTGCCGTGTTAAACCGCAAGATGTATGTTTAGTACCGGAACGTCGTGAAGAACTCACCACCGAAGGCGGGCTAGATGTCGCTGGACAAGTAGACAAAGTTAAACGTGCTTGCGGCATACTCGCCGATGCCGGCATACGCGTGTCGTTATTCATCGATGCAGACGAACGCCAGATTGCTGCTGCTCATGCCTGTGGCGCGCCCGTGATAGAAATTCACACTGGAAAATTTGCCGACGCCACCAGCCGTAGCGAACAGGCTGAAGAATTGCAACGCATCAAAGATGCTGTTGCCTATGCCCATCAGCTTGGTCTGCAAGTCAACGCTGGACACGGCCTGCATTATCACAACGTCCAAGCTATCGCCGCGATACCCAATATCGCCGAGCTCAACATTGGTCACGCCATTGTTGCCCAGGCGCTATTTGTAGGCTGGGAAGCTGCAATACGCGATATGAAGCAACTGATGCTGACCGCAGCGCTTAACCCCGCGGTATAATTCACTTTTTCACCCTTCCCGTGCAAACGGGAATGCAGCCTTGCGAGTCAAACTATGTACATAACCAGCCAATTTGATGCAGGCGCAATCGACATTATCGATGCTGGCCAGCCCGACAATATCCGCCTCAATATCCGCGCCGACAATGCCTGCGAATTTCGTCAATGGTTTTATTTCCGCATTCAGGATGTACGTAACACTCCACTCACAATCAGGCTGGAAAATGCTGGGAACTGCACCTATCCACAAGGTTGGGAAGGTTATCAGGCTGTTGCCAGCTATGACCGCCAAACATGGTTTCGCATTCAAACCGACTACGACGGGCAAGTGCTGACTCTGCAGCACACCCCCATCCACAATAATATTTTCATCGCCTATTTTGCGCCTTACCCCTACGAACGCCACCGCGACTTAATCGCATTTGCCAACACCCATGCTCACGTCAGCAGCCTGGGCACTACGATAGAAGACCGCCCCATAGATTGCGTTACGTGGGGTACAGGTCCATTACCTATCTGGATAATCGCACGTCAGCACCCTGGCGAAACAATGACCGAATGGCTGATAGAAGGCTTAATAAATCGGCTATTTAACAATAACGATGTTATCGCACGCCAAATCGCACAACTTGCTACGCTGCACATTATTCCTAATATGAACCCGGATGGCGCAATTCACGGCAACCTGCGCAGCAATGCCGCAGGTATCAACCTGAATCGGGAATGGATGTATCCCAGCTTGAATAACAGCCCCGAGGTCTATCACGTGCGTAACCAGATGCACACAACCGGAGTCAGTCTGTTTCTTGACATCCACGGCGACGAAACCATCCCACATGTCTTTACCGACGGCTGCGGCATGATCCCCGACTACCCTGCTGCCAGCCTCGCGCAGGAACAGACTTTTACCCAGCTATTAGCCTCTACCACACCTGATTTTCAGACCGCATATGGCTACGCACCCGACAGATTTTCAGACGAAATGCTGACTCTTGCCTCCAAGTATGTTGGCCACACCTTTGGCTGTGTCTCACTCACACTGGAGATGCCATTCAAAGACCACAACAACCGTCCCGACACCACGTATGGCTGGAGTCCCATACGTAGCCAGCAATTAGGCAAAGATTTATGTGTACCAATATTGGCGCATTGTTTGAGTCTGCAAAATAATTGAAGCGTATTTTATTCACACCCTGTAACAAATTTACAAGCACAAACGGGGTGGAGTAAACTCAACTACCTGACCATAAATTAATGGTTTAGTGGAGGTGACATGCGATATACAGTTATCATCCTGTCTGTGTTTTTTGCGACACCCGCTTTTGCCACTGATGCCCGAAATTACATACTCATGCCTGAGGGATCTGATGTAACTGAAGGCAGGCTAACTTATAGCGAGATTACCTCCCCAAGCACACACACTGACAACCAAACAGAATTACTCAGGCATACGCATTATTTCAACATCGGTAGCGATTTAGCTGCTATCGGTTTGATCGTGCCATATACAAGTCTAAAGCAGCAATCAACGCGAACAAATGGCTATGGCGACCCTGTACTTATGTTTGCATGGGGGATGTACAACATGCCCGCCCTGACACCACAACAATACGCACTTCATGATAAAAACGGATGGACTTCGGCATGTGCCGTTTTTGTAACACTACCTGTAGGTGCATATAATTCGAACAACATGCTGAATACAGGGGGTAACCGTTATACAGAAAAAAGCGAGTGCCAGGCGGGATGGGCACATAACGGACTACTACTAGAGATGGTGGGTGGATTTACCCATTATGGCGATAACAATGATTATTACCATGGCAATGTATTAGCACAAGATAATCTTTACCACTTTGAAACACACAGCAGTTACAAATTTACGCCACGAATATGGGCTAGCCTGGATACTTTTTATCTGCATGGCGGTGATGTCAGCCTGAACAATCACGACCTCAATCTGCAACAAAACGCATTATCAACCGGCACCATCATACGTTATGCTTTTGACAAGCATCAATATCTGCGATTACTGTATCAAGATACCATCATGGCTACCAACACTTCCAATAAGGTGAACAGCATCACCTTGTCTTACATCTATTTGTGGTAATCATTACTCGAACTGACCTGAACACAGCCAGCATCACTGTTTCTGCCGCACCACCCTATTCCAACGCCAGCCCCTCGGCCTCCCAGCATTCAAGACCACCCGCAAGCGAATATGCCTGGTTAAAACCCATTTGCATGAGCACATATGCAGCCATGGCGGAGCGTGCACCAGAGTGGCAGTAAAGCAATATCGGTTTATCCTGTGCATGGCACAGGTCAGGATGCCTGTGTTTGGTCGTCGCATCAGCCGAAGCTTCCAGCGTGCCCCGTGGAATATTGATCGCGCCTGCAATATGTCCGCTGTTAAATTCATCCGGCTCACGCACATCAATTACCAGCACACCGCCTGCGGCCAGCTTTTCATCTGCGCTTTCCGCATCCCATTCGGTAATGTATCTGCGCGCCTCTTTAACAAAGCATCCTAGTTGTTTAGCCATTATAATGTTCCTTTTTGATTAGGGCTTTTTGCCCGCTGAGACCAGTCTATCATGCCTCAATTACTCGATGGATTAAATCCAGAACAACTCGCCGCAGTCACCCTGCCACACCAATCCGCACTCATCCTCGCAGGTGCTGGCAGCGGTAAAACTCGTGTACTGACTACGCGTATTGCCTGGTTGCTGCAAACTGCACAAACCTCTCCTCTGGGTATTTTAGCGGTGACGTTTACCAATAAAGCCGCAAAAGAAATGCAGACTCGTCTCGGTGCGATGTTACCGATTAACACCCGCGGCATGTGGATAGGCACGTTTCATGGCCTGGCAAATCGTTTGTTGCGCACGCATCACCATGAAGCTGGTTTGCCGCAGGTGTTTCAGATTCTCGACAGCGCCGATCAGCTTTCTGCGATTAAACGCCTGCTCAAATCCATGAATGTGGATACGGATAAATTCGAGCCAAAAAAAGTTCAGAACTTCATCAACAACAACAAAGACGCGGGACTGCGCGCGCAGCATGTCGAATCTTACGACCCCTACATGCGCCGTCTGGTTGAATTCTATGCCGCATACGACGAGCAATGCAACCGCGAGGGCGTTGTGGACTTTGCTGAACTGCTGTTGCGCAGCGAAGAACTGCTGGCACGCAGCGATGCCATCCGCCGCCATTATCAGCAACGTTTCCGCTACATTTTGGTGGACGAATTTCAGGACACCAACCGCCTGCAATATCGCTGGCTCAAGCATTTCGCCGGCATGGATTCCGCATTGATGGCGGTGGGTGACGACGACCAGTCCATCTACGCTTTTCGTGGCGCACACACCGGCAACATGAATGAGTTTCAGCGTGATTATGCGCATGACAATATCATCAAGCTCGAACAAAACTATCGCAGCCACGGCAATATCCTTGACGCCGCCAATGCGCTCATTAGCAAGAACCCAACTCGGCTGGGTAAAAACTTGTGGACGTCCGCCGACGCAGGTGAACCCATCCGCGTTTACCTGGCTTACAACGATCAGGAAGAAGCACGCTTTATCGCCGAAGAAGCACAAGCCCTGCACCGCGAGGGCATAGCCCTCAACGACATAGCCGTGCTGTACCGATCCAACGCGCAGTCACGCGTGCTGGAACACGCTCTGTTCAGCGCAGGCGTGCCTTATAAAGTCTATGGCGGCCTGCGCTTTTTTGAGCGGCAGGAAGTCAAACACGCGCTGGCGTATTTACGCCTGCTGGCTTTCCCTGACGACGACGGCGCATTTACCCGCGTGGTCAATTTCCCCACTCGAGGCATAGGCGCGCGCACGCTGGAACAGCTCATCGACGCAGCGCAGCAAAGTTCATCCAGCCTGTGGAAAACCGCTTATGCCAAATATGCTGATGCGCCCGCGGGCAAAGGATTGGCTGGCTTCGTCCACCTTATCCGCGCCATGCAGGAAGCTACGTTAGGCGTGACCTTGCCCGAAGCCATCGAGCACATTTTGCAAGCCAGCGGACTGATGGCGCACTACGTCGCGGAAAAAGACGGGCAAGATCGCGTTGATAACCTGAACGAACTCATCAACGCCGCCACTGTGTTCATCAACGATGCCGACGCCATCGCCAACGCCGAAGACAATGGCGGCTTGATGGCGAGCTTCCTCGCTCATGCTGCACTGGAAGCAGGTACGCATCAGGCAGGTGAAGGCCATGACGCATTGCAATTAATGACTGTCCACGCAGCCAAAGGTCTGGAATTTCACGCAGTGTTTTTGACCGGGCTGGAAGAAGGCTTATTCCCCAGCGAACAATCCATGAGCGAAAGAGACGGGCTGGAAGAAGAGCGCCGCCTGATGTATGTCGCCATCACCCGCGCACGGCGCAGACTGTACATCAGCCACGCGCAAAGCCGCATGTTGCATGGCCAGACCCGCTACGGCATCGCCTCGCGTTTCCTCGATGAGATCCCCGTCGAGCTATTAAAACCCATCAACAAGGGCTACGCGCCAGCCGTTGAACAATACGCCACCCCCGCTCCACGCACAGCAAAGCAACACAGCAGCTCACCATGGCGCATGGGGATGAACGTACGCCATGCCAAATTTGGCGTCGGCGTAGTCATCAACGTCGAAGGACAAGGCACCGACACCCGCGTGCAAATCAACTTCGGCGGTGCGCATGGGGTAAAATGGTTGTCACTGGAATACGCGAAACTGGAAGCTGCCTGACATGCTCATCACACTCACCCTAATCGCTGTACTCATCGCCCTGGCCATCCTCATCTGGCTGGCGCTACGCATCAACACCTTGCAAAGCACACTGGCGCAACTCCCCGCCCAGCTCGACTCGGGTCTGGAACAACGCCACCGCGCTATGCTGAGTGATCTGCATCAAGGTCTGGGCACACAATCTGACCGCACTCAGGCGGTGTTATTAGATGTATCCGACCGCCTGCGCACCCAGATCAGCACCGAGCTGGCAAGCACGCGCAGCGCGGTACAGGTGTTGCAACTGGAGCAATCCACCCAGCTCGCCACCAACCGCGAAGCCATGAGCACAGCCATGCACGCGCTGGCGCAATCGCAAGCGACCGAGCTGGCCAACAGCCGCACTGCACTCAATCAGCAACTGAGCGAATTTGCCGCAGGTCTGCAAACCGCACAAGCCGAATTCCTCAGCAAAACCCTGCAAACGCTGGCCGAACAAGCCCGCGCCGAACAGACGCTAATCCAGACCACCATGCAGCAGGCCAGCGCCCAGCTCGCCGCCGCCGTTGAAACACTGGCCAAAGGTGTTGACACGCGGCTGGCGGAAATATCCGGCAAAGTCACCGAGCGCCTGGATGATGGCTTCAAGAAAACCAACGAAACCTTTGCCAATGTCATGGCGCGCCTCGCCACCATAGACGAAGCGCAGAAGAAAATCGACGGCCTCACCAGCAACGTCGTTACCCTGCAAGAACTGCTAGGCGACAAACGCTCGCGCGGTGCCTATGGCGAAGTGCAACTCGAAGGTCTGGTACGCAACATCCTGCCGCCCGACGCCTACGAATTCCAAGCCACCCTCTCCAACGGCAGCCGCGCCGATTGCATGCTGGTATTGCCCGAGCCGACTGGTCGCGTTGCCGTCGATTCCAAATTCCCGCTGGAAAACTACAACCGCATGTTCGCCCGTGACATGGCCGAAGGCGACCGCGCCATTGCCACCCGCGCATTCAAAGCCGATATTAAAAAACACGTAGACGACATCGCCAACAAATACATCATCGAAGGCGAGACCTCAGACGGCGCCGTCATGTTTATCCCCGCCGAAGCCGTATTCGCCGAAATCCACGCCTACCACGTTGACCTGGTCGAATACGCCATGTCACGCCGGGTATGGATAGTATCACCGACCACGCTGATGGCGGTACTCAACACCGCCCGCGCCGTCATCAAAGACGTCGAAACCCGCCGTCAGGTACACATCATCAAGGACGAACTATCCAAGCTGGGCAAAGACTTCATCCGTTTCGACGAACGCATGAAAAAGCTCGCCGACCACATCCGCATGGCCAACAAAGACGCCGAAGATGTCCACATCACCAGCCAGAAAATCAGCAAACGTTTCAGCCAGATAGAAGCAGTCGACCTCGAGCACCTGCGTGCCCCAACACCACCGCTACTGCCTGAAGAAGAATAAGGAAATCAGCATGACCACCCCACTAGAATTAATGCGCGCCAAACTCAACACCGAAACCGCCAAAGCCGACTGGGCAGAACTACTCCCGTTCTTCGCCAAAGGCCAGTTAATCCTGGTCAGTAGCCAGCTAGACCTGGTCGAAGTCGCCGCCCACATCGCCACCAACGACACTGCTAACGTTCATGCATGGATGAGCAGCGGCCAACTCATCAAACTCGACGACGAAACTGCAATGGACTGGGAACAGCGTAAGCCTGCGATCTGGACAGTGGTGGTCGCGCCTTGGATATTGGTGCAGGAGCGGGGTCATTGAAATCAAATATGACACAACAGAATTACTGGAAATAGCAAACATGCTGAATTGATTTAAAGCATAAAAGGGAAATCATGCAAATAAGTACTACTGGTGATTGGATTGATAAACTCGCAGCCGCAAGTGACGTGATATCTGCAATGAACCTAAAGTCGCTTATCAAAAATTCCCAGCTAAATAACAATGCATTAAATCTTGCCAGTTGCGACGCTCATTGCAACTTAATTGTCCGAGCTACTGATGAGTTGGTAAAAAAACGATTCTCAACAAATAAAAATACCAGCGACCTTCTTTGCAATTTAATTGGCAAAAACACCTATGGTGCTTTCGCTGAGCTTGCGGCATATGACTGGCTTGCTCGTTGCTATACGACTATAGATACTCAAATTCACATGCCAGCCAATGAGGTTCTATCTAAAAACGGGTCAACACTTGATGGAAAGATAAAGCTTTACGAAACCTATTTTGATGTAAAAGCTTTCGGCTTTAATGGGCATCTTGTCCAGAGATTAAAGGAATTACTTGAAGACTTGATTCCAAACGAACAAATTTTAATCGAAGAATCATGGGACATTTCTTCTGAAAAACTCCAGGAATTAATTAAGTCCGCATCAAGCATAGCTGTTGAATTAAAAGAAAAAAACATGATGCAGTTTGGCAGACTTAAGATCCGGCTGGTTCAAAAATCTCCAGTTTCCATTTCCAGCCGTATTATTGATCCCTATCTCCTAGCACAGGAAAATGCTCTTTACCCATTTAAGTATGCGAAGCAGTTCACAAAAAACGCCCCTTTTGTGTTGATATTTGTCATTCACCCTTGGTTTAACTCACTAGCCATTCACAATGATTTTTCAGGTATAGATACAGCGTTTACTCGTTCACTTGCCCGCCGTGCTTTCATGCAATTCTCGACAGACATGACTCCCGCAAACACAGTATGTTCAAGCGTAGCTGATGACGTAACTCTTTCTGACGCTTCGTGTCTATTGTCTGCTATATTTTTTGTAAATGTCTGGCCATTAGATGCTGATTCGAGCATTGCCCATCAGATGCCCTCATGGCTGTACCTGAATCCCCGTGCCAGACATCGAATATCAGTTAACCAATTAAGTCTTTATCGTGCCAACAACCCAAATGGTGTGCATATTGATGATTTTTCTAGTGATAATTACTAAGCAATGCCACTTCGAGGTCAGGTCTAGAAAAGCAGCATTTTCAGTGCACAACTGATTGATAACATCACGATAAATTTCGTTCTGCACTACCCATTACTCACTGGCTTTTAGTATAAAGTGAGGGGCACTTCAAAATTACAGAAAGATTGCGTATGAAAATTAAGCATACTATTTTACTGCTGGTTATCGCGTTGTGGTTCCTGACTGGGACTGCCAATGCGTTTGTCTTTACGCCACAAAAGGTGGCACCCAATGTTTATGCATTCATCGGCGATACCGGGATGCGTACTTATGAAAACGCAGGCATGAATGCCAATGCGGGTTTTATTGTCACTGCGCAAGGGGTAGTGGTAGTGGATAGCGGCTCAAGTTATCTGGTGGCGAAAGCCATGCACCAAGCAATTAAACATATTACGACGCAGCCAGTGAAGTACGTGATCAACACTGGCGGACAAGACCATCGCTGGTTGGGTAACAGCTATTTCAAGGAAATCGGTGCAGAAATTATTAGTAGCAGTAAGGCGCTTGCAGATATGCAGGATCGAGGTGCCGCGGAGCTGACAGCACTGCAGCCTGAGTTAAAAGACAAATTTACTGGTACGCGAGCGACCTATCCTACACATTTGATAAACAAGATGGAAACGCTGAAGCTGGGTGGTGAGGATATACAGATATTATATTTCTATGGCGGGCACACACCAGGTGATAACGTGGTCTGGTTGCCAAGCAAACGCATCCTGTTTAGTGGTGATCTGATTTTCGTCGATCGCATGCTGGGAATATGGCCATTCAGCAATACCAGGGATTGGCTAGCCTCATTCGCAGAAATTGAAAAACTCCAGCCGCTGATAATCGTACCGGGACATGGACAAGTATGCGATATTGCCCGCGCGCAACATGACACCAGGGATTATCTGTTGCTATTGCGCAATCATATGCGCAAGGCAATTGACGATGGAGTTGATTTACAGACGGCAGTCGATACGCTAGATCAAAGTGCTTACAGTTATTTGAAAAACTTTCAGCTGTTAAGCGGAGGCAATGCCAATCGAACCTATCTGGAAGTGGAAAGCGAGTAATCAGGGAAGGTATGTAGTTCAATTTGCACATCCAAACAATTTATTGAAATGCAAAAACTAGCTCTACCTATTTCTTAATTCCATCACTTTTCAATTTGCTGGTTTGCCTGATTCGATTTGTACCTGCCACTCGCAGGAAACGAAGAAATTTCGGGCATTCAAAATGGTTGGGGGCTGTGCAAACGGCGGCATGGCGAAGTCCTTCACGCATAGCGGTCAGTTCCTTGATTTTTCTGTCCAACTCATCTGCCTTGGCTAAAAGTAGCGCTCTATTAATATTCACCCCTTCTGGTGTAAACATTTCCGCTATCTCATCAAGCGAAAATCCGGCGCTGCGCCCCAGCGATATCAGTGCCAGACGCTCTGTCACGCTGCTGCTGAATAATCGACGCAAACCTTTCCTGCCAGTTGACTGTATCAGTCCTTTTTCTTCATAAAACCGCAGGGTAGCGGCAGTTAATCCAGTCGCCTTTGCGACCTCGGCTATATCCATAATTTCACCTGTATTAATTAATGCTTGACTTAAAGTCGACTTTAACTTGTATCCTAGTTCATAACACGACCATGTTCAACACTTTGGACAATAAGTAGTGGTCATGTTATTTATATCTGAAACCCTTTAAGGAGCTTACATGGAAGCAAGTTTTTGGCATCAAAAATGGGAACGCGGTGAAATCGGTTTTCATACTGGAGAGGCGAATCCGTTACTCACTGCACACTTAGCAAAACTGAATCTGCCTCAGGGCAGTCGCATCTTTCTGCCGTTGTGTGGCAAGACGCGGGATATAGCATGGCTGCTTGGCAACGATTATCAGGTTGTTGGCGCGGAATTAAGTGAACTCGCCATTAACGCATTGTTTGAAGAACTTGGAGTGACACCAGACATTGCCAAAGTGGGGAATTTAACCCACTACAGTGCAGAAAATATAACCATATTCGTCGGGGATATTTTCGATGTCACCGCTGAACACCTGGGTTCCGTCAACGCAATATATGATCGCGCTGCGTTAGTTGCCTTGCCTGCAGGTACGCGGGCGCGATATGCGTCACACCTGATAGGGATCACCAAAGCGGCACCCCAATTGCTGATTACTTATGAATATGATCAGCAGCTGGCAGATGGCCCACCTTTTTCAGTTAACGCAGACGAAGTAAACCTGCATTATGGTTCTACTTATCAAGTGAAATCTATCGAAAGCGGTGAGGTTGCAGGTGGATTTAAAGGTCGTCTGCCATCAACTGAAACTGTCTGGCTGTTGCATTCATAGTTTTCACCATTGCATAAATCGTTACAGCCGATATAAAAACTCAAGTCCTTCGCCAAAATGCCGTTGTAAGTATATGTGGTTAAGGAATCTATCCAATGAAACTATATTCTTCCAGCCAGACTGTGTTGCAGGCTACTTTTTCCAGCCTCGCCGCCAGTCAGCTACAAAAGACAAGTGCGGCCAGCCTGGCGCCGAGTACGGCTAATACGAGCGTGGCGACCACCTATGCTGGGGCAGATATATCCTCCAGTAGTGTCACCCTTGCCGCAGCCATCGCAAGCACGACCGCATACCAGGCCAAACAGCTGGACGCAATGAAGAGCGCCATAGCTACAATGCGCGCCATGCCAGCATCGGCCAAAGATTTGTCAAAACGCATGGCTACTGAAAAGGCAGCCATGCTAAAGCAGATACTGAATATGCTAAAACAAATGGCAATAGGCGCCACGCCAGCGCAGGCCAAGGCGCTGGCGGCTCAACTAAAAGACATCGCTAAACAGCTGGCCGCTTTGGGAAAACTACTGGCAGAAAATGGCGGCGCGGCTAATACTGATTCAACCACCGCCAGCGTAACAGCAAGCAACACTGATATATCAACATCAGCCGTAGCAACTGCAAGCACGACAACTGACACGGCCACCAGCTCCAATGCATCTACAACCACGACGACAGATGCATCGGTGACAGCCACTACTGGAATGGCTACTGGCACTCCATCTGCTTCAACTGCATCACCACGCAACACTAGCCATGCTCTGGCTGCTTATGCAGCTGAGTTCAGCCGCATCAACCACACTGGCAGTCAAACTGGCAATGCTACCGACAAGGAACTGAAAGCCGCATTACAGGATGCGCTAAAATCGCTGCGTGCCGTGCTTGCTCTGCTCAAAAACAAGCTAGGCAGTCACAACAAGGATATAAAAGATACTGAAAACAAAATGCTTGAACTGGCTCGTTCCCTGAGCGAATCTGGCAATCCGATCGAGCAGATAGCTGCGACAGTAGCATCGGTACAGGATAACGCAGCAGCAAATGACGCTGACACAGCCAGCACTACCATCCCCGCCGTAGACACCAGCGCACCTACTGATATCAGCATTAGCGTTTCCACCTAAATTACGCTGAAGGTGTAGCATACACATCCATCAAGAGAAAACTGATAGCCTTGCAATCTATACACATTATGAGCCCTGCCATGCGCCTGATAATTGCCATTCTGATGTTCACCATGCTGACCGGTTGCGTTTCAATGGAGCAACGTAAAGCCACCTTTAACCAGAGTCTGGATATATATGTCGGTAAGAACGCCGATGATCTGGTACTGGCAAAAGGCCCGCCCACCAGTTCCTTTACGCTCTCTACCGGTGCTAAAGTATTCGAGTATTCCAACAGCCAGTCCGTGACCCGCGGTGGTAACTCGTATACAACCATGCAGCCGATGTTTGTACCCGGTGCCAATGGTGGTGGCAGCTGGATGTCAATACCAACACAACGAACCACGCCATTATCCAGTTACGAATATTTCTGCAAGGTATTGTTCAAGATTTCAGCGGCCAACATCGTTGAAAGCTGGTCGGCACAGGGGAATGGCTGTTACTAGCGTAATACCGGAATCGGAATTACTCCCCTCCGATTTCAACGTATAAAATAGACTGCGATCTGGCAACCGTCTGCAATCAAACAAGCAAGGAGATACAAATGCAAGATTCCATGGTTACCACAGCACTGACGCTGCCCGGATACACCACAGTCCGCAATCTGGGGGTAGTACGCGGCATCATGGTGCGCTCGCGTTCCATCGTCGGCAGTCTGTTCGGCAGTCTGCAATCGGTATTTGGCGGCAATATCACCATCTATACCAACCTGTGCGAACAAGCTCGTGCCGAGACTTACCACCTGATGTGCCAGCACGCTACGCAACTTGGCGCCAACGCCATCATCGGCATGCGTTACGATGCGACCGAGCTGATGCCCGGTCTCACCGAAGTGCTGTGCTATGGCACCGCCGTGATCGTTGAGCCGGAACACAACCGTGGCTGACAGCATCACCTCACCATATCTAGATCAGCCGCTGGGCGCCGCTGTCCCTGACTGGCAGCCGCCGCCCTACCCGCCACACGAGATCATGACCGGGCGCTTTTGTCGTCTGGAGCCGCTCAACCCGGCACGCCACGCACACAGCCTGTTTGCCGCCTACCAGCTCGATGCTGATGGCCGCAACTGGACTTATCTGCCATATGGCCCGTTTGCAGATTTTTCCAGCTACCATAACTGGCTGGAGCACAACTACAGCAGCTCTGATCCGCAGTTTTATGCCATTGTCGATCTTGCCACCGAAGCCGCTGTCGGCGTTGCCAGCTATTTGCGCATTACCCCGAGCAGCGGTTCCATCGAAGTCGGCCACCTCAATTATTCACCACTATTGCAACGCACCCCCGCCGCTACCGAAGCCATGTACCTACTGATGCAGCGAGCCTTTGCGCTGGGCTACCGGCGTTATGAATGGAAATGCAACGCACTTAACGCACCCTCACGTGCTGCCGCCCAGCGTCTAGGCCTGTCATTCGAAGGCGTGTTCCGCCAAGCTACCGTGAGCAAGGGCCACAATCGCGATACCGCATGGTATGCCGCAATCGATCAGGAATGGCCTGCACTCAACGCAGCATTCCAGCAGTGGCTCAACCCTGCCAACTTCGATGCTCAGGGTCGGCAGTGCATCACGTTGTCTGCGCTAACAGCCCCCATCCTTTACCAGCGCGGCTAATCTTGCTGGCATATAACCAGTTTCACCCTTGAGAAACAGGCAGAGTCGAACATTCCTGACACCCATATCCATCATCAGGCAAATTGCATTATCTTTGCCGCACGTTAGCTAGTAACATCTAGTTCTATCGTCACTCACTACAGACTGGATCAAGTATGAAAATCCGCACCTTGTTGTTATTGATCGTCCTGCTTGCCATTTCAGCTTTTGCCGCGCTCAACTGGAATGTCCTCGTCACACCTACGGAACTCTCCCTCGGTATCACCAGCGTGCAAGCGCCACTGGGGCTGGTCATGCTTGGGCTACTGGTCTTGCTCACAGTCTTGTTCCTGATATTTATACTCTATCTGCAGACCACGGTACTGCTCGACACCCGCCGTCACACGCGAGAACTGCATGCCAATCGCGAACTGGCGGATCAGGCCGAGGCATCACGTTTCACCGAACTGCGCAGCTACATGGAAATGTCACTCAAGCAGCAGGCAGAGCTGGATGCGGAAGCCAAGGCAGATGTACTGGCCAGACTGGAACGGCTGGATGCCGATTTCCATACCGCACTGGCGCAATCGGAAAACACACTGGCGGCATACATCGGCGAACTGGAAGACCGGGTCGAACGTGGAACGCATATACTCAACCCGCAGTCAGCGCCTTGATCCGGATATAACCACATGAAGACTTGCTGAAATAATCCGGGAAAACTGCTACCGTATTCCTTTCATCTCCAATTATCGAGCCTACCATGACCAACCGACTTGCTCAGGAAACCAGCCCGTATTTACAACAGCACGCCGACAATCCGGTCGACTGGTATCCGTGGGGGGAAGAAGCACTGCGACTGGCGCGGGAGCAAAACAAGCCGATACTGCTGTCTATCGGCTACTCTGCCTGCCACTGGTGCCATGTCATGGCGCATGAGTCGTTCGAGGATGCCGAAGTCGCGGCAGTGATGAACGAGCACTTCATCAATATCAAAGTGGATCGCGAAGAGCGCCCTGACCTCGACCAAATTTATCAGACCGCCCATTACATGCTCACCCAGCGCAACGGCGGCTGGCCGCTGACGCTATTTCTGACGCCGGATCAGACCCCATTCGTCGGCGGCACTTATTTCCCCAAGCAGGCACGCCACAACCTGCCCGGATTTATTTCGCTGATGCAGCAGGTCGTGAATATATATAGCACTCGCCAGCAGGATATTGCCGCACAGAATGCTTCGCTGTTACAGGCATTCGACACCACCCTGCCCAGCGCGCAGGGTCAGGTCAGCTTCAGCACCGCACCCATGGTTGCTGCCTGTGGTGATTTACAAAAATCATTCGATAGTGTCTATGGCGGTTTCGGCAAAGCGCCCAAATTTCCGCATCCAACCGATATGGAGTTTTTACTCCGTCACGCTGCACGCAACAGCGATACCAGCGCGCAGCACATGGCGCTGCACACCCTGCGCAAAATGGCTGAAGGTGGCATTTATGATCAGTTAGGTGGTGGCTTCTGCCGCTACAGCGTGGATGACCACTGGGCTATCCCCCACTTTGAAAAGATGCTGTACGACAACGGCCCGCTGCTGACGCTGTATACCGATGCCTGTGTGCTGACCGACGAAACCCTATTTAAGCGCACAGTCCATGGCATAGCTGACTGGGTCATACGCGAAATGCAGGCGCCACAAGGCGGCTATTATTCCAGTCTGGATGCGGACTCCGAACACGAAGAAGGCAAGTTTTACGTGTGGACACCGCAGCAAGTATCCAGCCTGTTAAGCGTGGAGGAATACGCGATTGCCGCACCGTATTATGGACTGGATCAGCCACCCAATTTTGAGCGCAAACACTGGAATCTGGTCGTATCGCAGCCATTGGACAGCATTGCCAGCGCACTCGATATGCCGTTAATACAGGCTGAACAGCTACTTGCCAGCGCACAGCAGAAACTACTTGCTGCACGTGCCAGTCGAATACGACCTGGGCGTGATGAAAAAATACTGGTCAGCTGGAACGCGCTGATGATCAAGGGCATGGCACATGCAGGACGCATACTGAACCAGCCCGACTGGATTGCTTCAGCACAACAGGCCGTGGATTTCATCCATAGCAAAATGTGGCAAAACGGACGTCTGCTGGCGACTGCCAAGGACGATAAGGTACATCTGAACGCTTATCTTGACGACTATGCATTTCTGCTTGATGCGCTACTGGAATTACTACAGGCAGAATTCCGGCTGAGTGATCTGGAATTTGCGCGCGAGCTTGCCGACACGCTGCTGGCACAATTCGAGGATCAACAATCAGGTGGCTTTTACTTCACCAGCCATGATCACGAACAGCTCATCCACCGCCCCAAGCCCGGCCACGATAACGCCATGCCATCAGGTAACGGCATTGCGGCTTTTGCGCTACAACGTCTGGGGTATCTGCTCGGCGAAGTAAATTATCTGGATGCTGCTGAACGCACCCTGAAGCTATATTACCCCGCACTGGCCAGACATCCCGGCGGCTTTTCCAGCCTGCTGATGACCTTGCAGGAACATTTATTACCACCGCAAATCATCATCTTGCGCAGCCCGTCAGGCCTGAGCGAGGACTGGCGTCACCAGCTATACCAGCACTACGCACCAGACAAGTTCATCCTCACGCTGGAAGGCGAAATTGATGGGCTGCCAGCAGCACTGGCAAAACCGCTATTACCACACATCAGTGCCTGGATCTGTCAGGGTACGCAATGCTCGCCACCCGTGAACAATATCGGAGAATTGCTGGAGCTTTGTTTCAATAATCAGCAGCTTGATTTGTAACTTAATTCATCAACTAGCCCGCTCGATACATTACGATACAAATCAGCCTCGGCGATAGGGTAAAGTGATACAAACTGACAGTAACTTGAAAGATGGCTGAAACAACTGTGCGCTTTAATCAATCCTGTGCAGGTTTTCTGCTCAATCACCATATCGTTGAAAGGATTTATCATGTTCAAACTCAATAAACAATTATTAATGGGTATCGCTGCCATAGGTATTAGTACGATGGGCATCGTTGGCTATAGCAGTGTCGCATTTAGCAACGATTATTCACCACCAACCGCAGAACAACGCGCCAAGTTCGCAGCACATATGCAACAGCGCGAAGCCAAACTGCACGACGAACTCAAACTTACCCCTGCACAGGAAGGCGCATGGAAAACCTTTACTGACCAGGAAAAATCCATGTTTGACAAATCAGCCATGCACCATCCAGACAAGCAGGACATGGCTAAAATGACTGCGCCGGAACGTATGGATCAACGCATGGAATTCATGAAAAAAATGCAGGAACGGATGGCCGAGCAATCAGCCAATCTGAAAAAATTCTATGCAGTGCTGACGCCTGAACAACAAAAAATCATGGATCAGCATTTCAGCCATGAACAGCATGAGCATTTTGGTCATCATGGTGACGCACCTGGTATGGGCAATGGCCCGACAAACGGCACCAAGAACTAAGTAAGCCAGTGCAAGTCTCAGATGCCGCACGCTGAGACTTGCATAATTTATCGTACAATTGCGGTGATACGGCCACGTAGGCTGTGTTTTCATCAAGCTGTAAGAATTCTCATGCATCATTTATCGTTTTGACATAATGTACTTATACGCACTTGATTGAGTGCCGATTAATAACTATCCCTGTAACTGATTTCAGCATACTGACCCAACATGACCCCTGACGATACTGATACACATCATAAAACCATGCCGCATAAATCCACGGGCATATTTGGCCGCTGGTGGATACTTATTATCGTATTGGGTATAGCAGCTTATTTTATTTGGGGACGGGATAGCACACCTAAAACAGCGCAAACCAACAGCGCCGAGCTCGGCAAAGGTGGTGGCAAAAATGCGACTACACCCGTAGGTGTTGCCCAAGCAAAAACAGCTGATGTGCATATTTATTTATCTGGTTTAGGCAGTGTCACGCCCGAGGCAACAACTACCGTGAAAAGTCGGGTTGATGGTCAATTAATGAAAATCAATTTCAAGGAAGGGCAAGTCGTCAAAGCCGGCGCTGTTCTCGCTGAACTGGATACCCGCCCCTATCAGGCAACACTGGCGCAAGCTGAAGGTCAGACAGCACGTGACAGCGCATTGCTGCAAGCCGCACAAATAGACCTGAAACGCTATCAAACACTGATCAAACAAGACTCTATCGCCAGCCAGCAAGTGGATACGCAAGCCGCACTGGTCAAACAGTATATGGGCACGGTGCAGACTGACAAAGGTGTACTAGCTAATGCCAAACTGCAATTGGATTACGCGCATATTACCGCCCCCATCAGTGGTCGTCTGGGTTTGCGTCAGGTTGATCTGGGCAATATCGTCCATGCTTCGGATGCCAACGGTATCGTCGTGATTACCCAGCTTCAGCCGATCACCTCGGTATTCAGCATCCCTGAAGACAACATCCCTGCGGTCATGAAACAGCTACAGGCTGGCAAAACGCTGAGCGTAGAAGCATGGGATAGAGATCAGCAAAACAAACTGGCCGACGGTGAACTGGTCACCATGGATAACGTCGTCGACAGCACCACAGGCACGGTTAAACTGAAAGCCAAATTTCCCAATAACGACTATGCGCTGTTCCCTAACCAGTTCGTCAATATCCGCGTATTACTCCACACCCGTCACGACGCGATAGTCATTCCTACCGCAGCGATACAACGTGGCAATAATGGCAATTTTGTTTACATAGTCAAAGCAGACAACACTATCAGCATACGCCCTGTCACTGCTGGCCCATCAGAAAACGAGCTCACCGCCATTAATCAAGGCATCACAACAGGTGAAACTGTCGTTGTAGACGGCGTGGATAAATTACATGATGGCAGCAAAGTGAAGCCGATAACCCGCAGTGCGGCGGGTGCACTGGCAGATTCTGCCAAACTGTCTCAGGGACACAAAAAGCATCAGCGACATGATGACGCAGGTGTAACAACCCAAGAGAGTGCCACTACTAATACGCACAAATCTGCACCACAACAATAATCGGCACATAGCCTCAGCATGAATCCATCACGCCCGTTCATACTCCGCCCTATTGCCACCACTTTACTGATGCTGGCAATTTTGCTGGCGGGTCTGCTTGGCTATAAGCAACTGCCGCTTTCTGCACTGCCTGAAGTTGATTACCCTACTATTCAAGTCGTGACCTTGTATCCAGGTGCCAGCCCGGATGTGATGACATCGTCGATTACTGCGCCATTGGAGCGGCAATTCGGGCAAATGCCAGGGCTGAATCAGATGCTCTCCACCAGTTCGGGTGGGGCTTCGGTGATTACGTTGCAATTCAGTCTGGATCTGAGTCTGGATATCGCCGAACAGGAAGTGCAGGCGGCAATCAACGCTGCCAATAATTTATTACCGTCGGATCTGCCATCGCCACCGATATACAGCAAAGTAAATCCAGCCGACACACCGATACTGACCCTGGCAATTACTTCCAAAACCATACCCTTGCCACAAGTGCATGATCTGATCGATACCCGTCTGGCACAAAAACTCTCACAAGTCGCGGGAGTTGGTCTGGTCAGCATGTCTGGTGGGCAGCGCCCTGCTGTACGTGTGCAACTTAATCCACGTGCAGTTGCGGCACTGGGTTTGAATCTCGACGATATCCGCACCGCTATCGGCAATGCCAACGTCAATCAGGCCAAAGGTGGTTTCAATGGCGCAACGCAGGCCTCAACTATCGATGCCAACGACCAGCTCAAATCTGCGGATGAATATCGCAATCTGATTATCGCTTATAAAAATGGCGCACCTATCCGCATTGCAGATGTGGCCGACGTGGTGGATGATGCGGAAAATATCAGGCTGGCAGCATGGGCTAACAAAACCCCTGCGATTATTCTGAATATTCAACGCCAGCCTGGCGCCAATGTCATTAAAGTCGTCGATGAAATCAAAAAAATATTACCTGATTTGCAGGCGTCCTTACCCGGCGCTATCGAGGTCAAACTACTGACTGACCGCACCACCACCATTCGCGCCTCAGTCACCAATGTCGAACATGAGCTCATGCTGGCAGTGGTGCTGGTGGTGATGGTGATATTCCTTTTTTTGCGCAACGTACCCGCTACCTTCATCCCCAGTATAGCCGTACCTTTATCGCTGGTAGGCACATTCGGCATCATGTATTTAATAGGTTTTTCAATTAACAACCTGACCCTGATGGCACTGACCATCGCCACGGGTTTCGTCGTCGATGATGCGATTGTGATGATAGAAAACATCAGCCGCTACATTGAGCAAGGCATGAAACCACTGCAGGCAGCGTTAAAAGGCGCGGAACAAATCGGTTTCACCATTATTTCGCTGACGTTTTCGCTGATAGCTGTACTGATTCCACTACTGTTTATGAGTGATGTCGTCGGGCGCTTATTCCGTGAATTCGCCATCACCCTGGCAGTGGCGATTTTGTTATCCGCCTTTATTTCTCTCACGCTCACACCGATGATGTGTGCCAAGTTATTGCGCCATACACCGGAAGCAGAACAAAGCGCATTCTACCGCCGCAGCGGCGCGTGGTTTGACGCGGTCATTGCGCAGTATGGCAAGGCGCTGCAATGGGTACTCAACCGCCAAACGCTGACGCTGGCTGTTGCAACAGGTACGGTCGCCCTCACCGTCGTCCTCTATATTTTCACGCCTAAAGGTTTCTTCCCAACTCAGGATACAGGCGCTATTCAGGGCATTTCAGAAGCATCGCAATCCATTTCATTTGCAGCCATGTCCCAACGCCAGCAAGCGCTGGCCGATGCTGTATTACAAGATCCTGCTGTTGCCAGTCTGTCTTCCTTTATAGGCGTTGATGGCACCAATACCACCCTGAACAGCGGCCGTTTCCTCATCAATCTCAAGCCTCAGGATCAGCGCAGTGTCAGTGCCACAGAAGTCATCCGCCGCCTGCAACCCAAGCTCAACCAGAATGTGCCGGGCATTACACTGTTTATGCAGCCAGTGCAGGATTTAACACTGGAATCCAGTATCAGCCGCACTCAGTACCAATTTAGCGTACAAGATGTAAATGCGGCTGAACTCGCTACCTGGGTTCCCAAGCTGGTGACCAAGTTACAGCAATTACCGCAACTGGCGGATGTCGCCAGCAACCTGCAAAACCAAGGCTTGCAAGCTTATATCCAGATAGACCGCAATTCGGCTTCGCGTCTGGGTATCACCACAGCAGCCATCGACAATGCCTTATACAACGCTTTTGGCCAGCGGCTGATTTCAACGATTTATACTCAGTCCAGCCAGTATCGTGTGGTGATGGAAGTCAAACCTGAATTCAGTGCCGGATTACCCGCTCTCGACAGCATTTTCGTGGTCACGGCCAGCGGCGGACAGGTTCCACTTTCCAGTATCGCCAGCGTCAGTGAGCGCACCGCACCGCTGGTCGTCAATCATATTGGCCAATTTTCGGCAGCGACTATCTCATTTAATCTGGCTGCCAACACTTCGCTGGGCGCAGCGGTGAAAGCCATCGTTGCAGCGGAACAGGAAATCGGCATACCGATCAGCATCATGACTACTTTCCAGGGCGCGGCACTGGCTTTTCAGGCGTCATTGAGCAACACCCTGTGGCTGATACTCGCGGCTATTATCACCATGTATATCGTGCTCGGCGTGTTGTATGAGAGCTACATACACCCTGTTACCATACTCTCCACACTGCCATCTGCTGGCATAGGTGCTTTACTGGCGCTGATTATTTCGGGCAATGATCTGGGCATCATCGGCATCATCGGCATTATTTTGCTGATCGGTATCGTCAAGAAAAACGCCATCATGATGATAGACTTTGCGCTGGATGCTGAGCGGCATCAGGGCTTATCGCCACGGGATGCTATTTACCAGGCCTGCCTGCTGCGTTTCCGACCCATATTAATGACCACCATGGCAGCATTGCTGAGTGCACTGCCACTCATGCTGGGTGGCGGCATCGGTGCAGAACTGCGCCAGCCGCTGGGGATTACCATGGTCGGTGGACTGCTGGTTTCGCAAGTATTAACGCTGTTTACTACGCCTGTTATCTATCTGACTTTTGATCGCTGGTCACGCTATGTCAGGGCTAAATTCCCGCGTGCAGATGCGGAAACCGCCACGGCTCAGACCCATACCGAGCCTTAATTCGCGCATGAATATCTCGCGCCCTTTTATCGAACGCCCTATTGCCACCATACTGTTGACTATCGCAGTGGTGCTGGCAGGTCTGGTCGGATTCACACTGTTACCAATTGCGCCATTGCCGCAGGTAGATTTTCCGACCATAGAAGTTAATGCAAATATGCCAGGCGCCAGCCCGGAAACTATGGCATCGACCATCGCCACACCGCTGGAACGCTCGCTTGGCACCATAGCAGGCGTCACCGAAATGACATCACAAAGCTCATTAGGTCGCACGCAGGTTACCCTGCAATTCGATCTGAGCCGCGACATCAATGGTGCAGCACGCGACGTACAGGCTGCGATTAACGCAGCACGCACTTTGTTGCCCACAGGCATGCCCAGCAATCCCACCTATAAAAAAGAAAACCCAGCCAACGCCCCGGTGATTATTCTGGCACTCACCTCCGACACCATGAGCAAGGGGAAAATGTATGATATTGCCGATACCATACTGGCACAGAAACTGGCACAAATTACGGGCGTAGCCAGTGTTACCATAGGCGGCAGCTCACAACCTGCGGTACGTATAGAGCTTAACCCCACGGCGCTGAACAAATACGGCATAGGCAGTGCCGACGTGCGTACCGCGGTTGCTGCCACCAATGCCAATCGCCCCAAGGGTATATTGGAAGCGGGTGATAAAAACTGGCAAATTTACGCCAATGATCAGGCCAGTACCGCAGCTGATTACAGGCCCTTAATCATTTCCTATCGCAATGGGGCACCTGTACGGGTAGAGGACGTGGCAACGGTGACTGACTCGGTAAGCGATGTCCACAACACAGGATCATCCAACGGTAAGCCAGCAATCCTATTAGTTTTAAGACAGCAGGCAGGTGCCAATATTATCCAGATAGTCGATAAGGTACATGCGCTGATGCCGGAATTACAGGCATCCATACCCGCGTCCATTAATCTTGAAATTGTCATGGATCGTACCCCTACCATACGCGCTTCACTCATTAATACTGAGCATACGCTGGTAATCTCAATTGCGCTGGTCATCATGGTGGTATTCATGTTCCTGCGTAATGGGCGGACAGCGCTAATACCTGCTGTCGCCGTACCTGTGTCGCTGATCGGTACGTTTGGCATCATGTATTTATTTGGTTACAGCCTGGATAATTTGTCGTTAATGGCACTGACTATCGCCACTGGCTTTGTAGTTGACGATGCCATCGTAGTACTGGAAAACATTTCCCGTCATATCGAGGCAGGTATGAAACCTTATGATGCTGCGCTCAAAGGTGCACGCGAAGTCGGCTTTACCGTACTTGCTATGAGTTTGTCACTGATAGCGGTGTTTATTCCACTGCTGCTTATGGGCGGTATTGTCGGGCGTTTATTCCATGAATTTGCCATCACCCTTTCTGCGGCAATATTGGTTTCACTGGTGGTGTCGTTAACGACCACACCGATGATGTGCGCACGCTTATTGAGATATGAACCCGAACACAAGCAAGGGCGCTTTTTTAATGCAACTGAACGCATGTTCAACAGCGTGTTGCATGCCTATCAACGCTCACTGACATGGGCGCTCAAATTTGCTCCACTTATGATACTCATCTTGCTGGGCACGATAGCGCTCAACATACACTTATATAAAACCATTCCTAAAGGCTTCTTTCCGCAACAAGATACCGGGCGGCTCATGGGTGGCATACAGGTTGACCAGGCGACTTCTTTTACCGCCCTGCGCGACAAACTCAATACTTTTGTCAGCATCGTCAAATCCGACCCAGCGGTCGCGAATGTCATTGCATTCAGTGGGGGTGGCCGCGGTTCAGGCGGCACTATGTTTATCGTCCTCAAACCCTTAACAGAGCGTAAAGTCTCAGCTGACCAGGTCATTGCACGTCTGCGCCGCAAACTCAATCATATACCTGGCGCCAAGCTGTTTTTACAACCTATGGCTGATATACGTGTAGGTGGTCGCCCCAGTGATGCAGCTTATCAATACACTTTGCAATCTGATGACATCCAGCAATTGCGTACTTGGCAGCCCATCATCCAGAACGCGCTCAGCACCTTGCCTGAACTCACTGATGTCAACAGCGACCAGAATAACAAGGGCTTGCAAACCAGCCTGATCATTGATCGAGATACAGCAATGCGCATGGGTGTCACGCCGCAAACCATAGATGCCACCCTGAATGATTTATTTGCCCAGCGCCAAATTTCAACCATATACAGTGGTATGAATCAATATCACGTAGTCATGGAAGCTGCGCCTGCTTATACACAAAATTCCGACATTCTCAATCAAACCTATGTCAGCGCGACAACTCGCAGTACCAGCCTGTCGCCAACCAGTTCAGCATTAAGCACTGCACCGTCACTGACTGCCAACGGCAAGCTGAGTACGAATTCGACATTGGCTCAAACACTGTCTACCAGCGCAGAACCACAAGTCCCGCTGTCAGCATTTGCCCATTTCAGTTCGACTAACACGGCATTGTCGGTTAGCCATCAGGGGCTGTTTGTCGCCGCAACCATTTCCTTCAACTTGGCCCCTGGCATATCGCTATCTCAGGCAACCATCGCTATTAATAATGAAATGAGCAAATTAGGTGTCCCTACCGATGTACATGGCACGTTTGCAGGTACGGCCAACGCTTTCCAGTCTTCACTCGCTACTATGCCTGTGCTCATGTTAACGGCATTGCTCGCCATTTATATTGTGTTGGGCATACTGTATGAAAGCTATATCCACCCGATTACCATCCTGTCTACGTTACCCTCTGCAGGTGTAGGCGCTTTACTGGCTTTGATGCTGATGAAAATCGACTTCAGCCTGATGGCAATGATAGGTGTGATATTGCTTATCGGTATCGTCAAAAAGAACGCCATACTAATGATAGACTTTGCCATCTCCGCTGAACGCGATCAGGGTTTATCGCCACATGACGCGATTTTCGCCGCATGTAGTTTGCGCTTCCGCCCGATCATGATGACAACTATGGCGGCGATGCTGGGGGCGCTGCCGCTCGCATTCGGCACTGGCTATGGCGCAGAATTACGCACACCGCTGGGTATTTCCATCGTTGGCGGACTCATCATGAGCCAGTTGTTGACGCTGTACACCACCCCTGTTGTTTACCTTTATCTGGATCGTTTCAGTATCTGGTGGCGTACAAAATTCCACCGTGGCGAACCCGGCACACTTGCATTGGAAGCTATATGACTATCAAGCCCATCAGCCTGTTAATTCTTGTAACGTTATTAGGTGGCTGCGCCGTTGGCCCCGACTATGTACGCCCGACTATGGACATTCCTGCTGCTTACAAAGAGTCTAAAGACTGGAAAGTCGCCGAGCCACACGATAATGAGCTGGGGCAGCATTGGTGGGCTATCTATAACGACACGCTGCTGAACCAGCTTATTGATCAGATTGATATATCCAACCAGAATCTGGCACAGGCTGAAGCGCGATATCGTCAGGCCAGCGCACTGATACAGTCGGCACGTGCGGCTTATTTCCCTACCATAGGCGCAAATGCCTCCGCAACACGTAGCTCCAGCAATACCACTCCTGACATCAAGAACCTGTCGCTAAATGCCAGCTGGGAGCCTGATCTGTGGGGGCGTGTGCGGCGTACTGTAGAGTCCAACGAAGCCAGCGCACAGGCCAGCGCCGCCGATTTACGCGCAGCAAGGCTGAGTGCACAGGCTGCCCTTGCACAGGACTACTGGCAATTACGCATACTCGATGCACAAAAATATTCGTTAACTGATACCGTCGCAGCTTATCAACGCTCATTACAACTGACGCAAAATCAATATGCGGTAGGCATGGTAGCTAAGGCCGATTTAATCCAGGCGCAAACTCAATTACGTGCGGCTCAAGCGCAATTAATAGATTTAGGTGTGTTACGTGCGCAAACCGAACATGCCATAGCCCTGTTAATCGGACAACCCGCTTCAAGCTTCTCAATTGCGCCAGTAGCATATACAGCAACCGTACCTGCCATACCCACGACACTGCCATCCGCTTTACTGGAACGTAGGCCCGACATCAGCGCCGCCGAACGACGTATGGCAGCAGCCAACGCGCAAATCGGCATCGCCAAATCTGCATATTTTCCGACCCTGTCACTGAGCGCATCTGGAGGATACCAGAGCAGCAGTCTGGCGGATCTGATTACCGCCCCCAGTCGCATCTGGTCTATAGGCCCTGCGCTGGCACAGAGCATTTTTGATGGCGGCCTGCGTAAATCGCAAACGGCGCAAGCCATCGCCAGCTATGACGCCAGTGTGGCCGCATATAAACAAACCGTACTGACCAGCTTTCAGGAGGTAGAAGATAATTTGGCGACATTACGCATACTGGAAAATGAGGCGCAGGTTCAAGACCAGACTGTACAATCTGCAAAACTGGCGGTGACACTCGTACTTAATCAGTACAAGGCGGGGATGGTCAATTACAACAACGTAATCACGGTGCAAACAACACTACTCAGCGCCGAAAATTCAGCACTCAGCATAGCCAATCGGCGCATGGCCGCCAGCGTCAAACTGGCTGCCGCGCTGGGTGGCGACTGGCAATAAAAGCTCGTTTACACCGCAACCAGCTGGTTACGTCCTGAATTTTTAGCCGTATACAAATTGGTATCAGCCAGTTTCAGCATGGCATTGAGACCTGACTGTGACTGCTGAGTTAACCCTATGCTAATAGTGTAAGCGATCTGCATATTGTTAAAATCAACGATAGCGCTGGCAACGTGGAGTCGCAACGCTTCAAAACGTGCTTCCACATTAGTGGTCTCGTCTATCAGCACCGCAAACTCTTCACCACCAATACGGGCAACCAGGTTCGCGCCGAAGTGTTCCACCAGAATAGCCGCAAAATGTTTCAGCGTAATATCACCGGCATCATGCCCATAGGCATCATTAATCTTTTTGAAGAAATCTATATCGATAACAGCTACAGCAAGTGGATTGGCATGCTTGATGTTCTGATTAAACAGAACCGCACCCTGCTCAAAAAAGGCACGGCGATTTAATAAGCCAGTCAAATAATCATGAAAGGCGATATAACGCACCGCTTCTATACCCTCCTGCATTTCCAGATTCTGCCGAACCCGACACGCCAGTTCTTCATAACTGAAAGGCTTGGCGATAAAATCATTCGCGCCCATCTTCAGGAACTGCGCTGATAACTGTTTATTTTCGCTGCCCGAAATGCCTATTACCGCAAGTTGTACTTTACTCAACTTACGCCTGACCGTAGATAAAAAGGTAAAGCCATCCATGACTGGCATTTCATGATCAACCAGTACCAGTTTAATATCCGGCTGCTGCCATAATTTGGTAATACCCTCACGCCCATTTTCAGCTGTTACCACCTGAATAAACTGTATTCTGAGCATTTCCTGCAACATTGCTCGCACAGAAGCGGAGTCATCAATCACCAGCACCTTGGTTAAGGTGTTTTTATGCAAACGCCCGACTAGCTCAACGATATATTCATAGGCATTAATTGTGTCTTTCAACACATAGTCAATTGCACCACGGCTCATAATGTCGTTGCGCATCTGCTCATTAAACATACCCGTAAGGGCGATAAATGGCAGTTTAGCAGCCGTCAATACATCAATAATCTCACCATGAGGCGCATCTGGCAGGTTCAAATCACTCACTGCCAGAAAAAAAACTCCAGGCTTTTTCCGAATAATATCCTGAGCCTGTTGTTTGGTAGTCGCTATCGTAACCGCAAAATCCCAACGCTCATACAACATCGCTGCCGTCATATGTGCCAGAGAATGTTGATCTTCTATCAGCAAAATTTCTGGGGCAATATGATCCGACACTATCGTATTCAGATGAGTATTGTTCGATTTGGACATTCTCGTTCCCTAATTATTATTTTTTAAATCAACCTGCCACTGTACCACAGCACCAGCCAATTTCATGCAGGCAATTTTAGTCTATCCGAAGCTCAACAACAGAATGAGTTGACTTTAACTCACGGCTGTGGTTAAATTACGGCCTCGTTGCACGGTAACAATACAGCAACGACCCAAGCATTAAACCGCATGGGTGCTTAGCTCAGTTGGTAGAGCACCGCCCTTACAAGGCGATTGTCGGGGGTTCGAACCCCTCAGCACCCACCAGCCTTTCCCCGTCACTCCTCTAGCTGATTATATTTAAGCGCATTTCCCTTGGCCAAGGCTATAGTATATTTCTCTGCGTTTAACGCTATTTTTTCGTAAGCAGCCTGTTCCAGATCCACACCCAGCTTATCCGCCAGTCGTAACAAATACAGCAATACATCCGCCATTTCATATTTAACGGCAGTCAACTGCTGAGTGGTTAATGCGCATGATTGTTCTGCACTCAGCCACTGAAACTCAGCCAGTAACTCGCCTGCTTCGCCAGCCAGTGCCATTGCCAGATTTTTCGGTGTATGGAATTCATTCCACTCGCGTTCGTTGGCAAACTCAGTTAATTTTTGCTGCAATGCGATGATATCCATTAACGTTTTACGCTCTGTGTATCCATAATTTCGATCTGATTGCCATCGGGATCAGGCACATAGATTGAACGGGTTTTATCCCTGTGGGTGGTCAACGCGCCAAATTGCTCGGCATGTTCATGCAACACGCCCAAATGCGGCGGATGCTGCCCTGGCGTCACCAGCGCCAGACTGACATTGGCAAATTTAAGCAGCGCCCAGGTTGCATCCTGATAGGCGACTACACATCGAAAATGCTGCTGATACCAGATCACACTGGCAGCGACATCAGTTACAGGAATTGCTGCATGATGGATTACATCCAACTCATCAGATTTAGTCATGTTCGATCTCCACTAAAGGTTCTATACTAGGCAGGGTCATGAACGCCTGTTCTTGCAGGGTTGCCACAAAATCCTTATGAAATGCGCGCTGTGCATCATCGCTACGCGCAGCGGTATATAAACCGCTCCATAAACCTTGTTTGGTAATCGGGCGCGCCACCACATAACCGCGTTCCAGATAAGATTGTACCGCCCAGGCCGGCAAAGCCGCCAATCCTTTCCGACTGGCAACCAGCTGCACAATGGCAATAGTTAATTCCGCAAATCGCCGTTCAGGGTTGACCCCCGAAGGCTTGAGCACGCGCCGCACCAGATCCAGCAATCGGTCGGGGGCGGGATAGGTAATCAAGGTATCCTGGCTGAAATCCTTGGCGCTCAAATAAGACTTATCCGCCAATGGATGCCCTGCCGCCATTAGTGCCTGCATTTCGTATCTGAACAACGGATTAAACACCACATCCTTCTGGTTCTGCATTTCAGACAATATCACCAAGTCAGCTTTGTCCTCCGCCAGCAGGGCAAGCGGATCGGTATGAAAACCACCGACCAGATCCATCTCCACCTCAGGCCAGTGCACACGATATGCGTCCATGGCTGGCATCAGCCAGTCGTAGCAGGTGTGACATTCGACCGCGATGCGCAATTTTGCAGGTTGATTATCTTCAGCCAACCTTGCCAGATCACGCTTGGCGGTCTCTATACGCGGCAATATTTCCTGTGCCAGACCGAGCAGATATTCACCTGCAGGCGTGAGTCGTAACGGTCGCGCTCGGACAAACAGCGTCAGGCCGTAATGTGCCTCCAGCGCTACCAGTTGATGAGAAAGGGCAGACTGAGTGAGAAACAGACGCGTTGCCGCCCGCGTCAGACTACCCGCTTCATTCAGCACCTCGATTAAACGTAAATGTTTGAGCGCAAGCATATATGAAAAAAATTCATCAATTTGTCAAAATTAAGTCGTTTGTATCATAAAGCATGTCGGCGCAAAATGCACGTCATCTTCATTAAACGAGTAATAACATGACCACCATTCACACTTTAGGCTTCCCCCGCATAGGTAAACATCGCGAACTGAAATTTGCACTAGAACAGTTCTGGCGCGGCGAAATAGACAATGCAGCCCTCGAAGCTACAGCTAGCGAATTACGCGCCCGCCATTGGCAATTGCAACGCGATGCTGGGCTAGATTTTGTCGCGGTGGGCGATTTTGCTTATTACGATCAAGTGCTCAACCACATACAACTACTAGGTTGCGAGCCTGGCCGCTTCGGCTTCACAGGCGCAGAATCCGAGCTAGACCGCCATTTCACCCTCGCCCGTGGCGTTGCCAACGAAGTCCCTGACAGTTGCTGCGGCGCACGACCACACGATAACTACGGCACTTGGGCACTGGAAATGACCAAATGGTTTGACACCAATTACCATTACCTCGTACCTGAACTTAACGCCGACACGCAATTCAGGCTCAATTCCACGCGTTTATTCGATGAAGTACGCGAAGCACTTGCCTTGGGACACACGCCTAAAGTCAGCTTAATCGGCCCGATTACTTTCCTGTATTTAGGTAAAGAAAAATCCGCCGACTTCGACCGCCTCAGCCTGTTGCCACAATTGCGTGTGGTCTATGGCGAAATCCTCAGCCAACTCAAACAGCTAGGGGTGGAATGGGTACAAATCGACGAGCCTATCTTGTGTCTGGACTTGCCCGCAGCATGGAAAGCCGCGTTTGAACCTACTTACAACATCCTCAACAGTGCCAATATCAAGCTACTATTAGCGACGTATTTTGGCACATTGGATGATAATTTAGTGCTGGCTTGCAACCTGCCTGTCGCAGGCTTGCACATCGACGCAGTGCGTGCGCCACAACAAATCACCAGCGTTATCGACCGCTTGCCGCATTACAAAGTGTTATCCCTAGGCTTGATAGACGGACGCAATATCTGGCGCGCCGATCTGGATGCAGTATTGGCAACCGCACACGCCGCACAAGGAAAACTCGGCGACCGTTTATGGATAGCCCCATCGTGCTCATTGCAACACGTCCCCGTGGATTTAGCACTGGAAACTGCCTTTGACGACGAATTGCGTAGCTGGCTGGCTTACGCCACGCAAAAACTCGATGAACTCGGCGCAATTAAAACCGCACTCGACACAGGCGTAGCCGCCGCTGAAACCGCATTCAGCGCATCCCGCACTGCCGCCGCCTCGCGCCGCACCAGTCCGCGCATCCACAATCCCGCTGTCAACGCACGTTTAGCCAGCTTACCCGCTGATGCCGACCAGCGTCATGCGCCGTTCCAAGCCCGCCAAGCCGCGCAACGCAGCCGTTTTAATTTGCCCGCTTACCCGACCACCACCATAGGATCGTTCCCACAAACCAAGGAAATCCGCGCCGCACGTGCGCGCTATAAACGTGGCGAACTCAGCGCGGCAGACTACACGCTGGCGATGCAACAAGAAATCAAATACGCCGTTGAACAACAAATCAGCCTGGGACTGGATGTGCTGGTGCACGGCGAAGCCGAGCGCAACGACATGGTTGAATACTTCGGTGAACAGCTCGACGGCTTCGCATTCAGTCAGAACGGCTGGGTGCAAAGCTACGGCTCGCGTTGCGTCAAGCCGCCGATTATTTACGGCGACGTATCACGCCCTCTAGCCATGACAGTGGCATGGACACAATACGCGCAAAGCCTCACCAGTTTGCCGATGAAAGGCATGTTGACTGGCCCTATCACCATATTGCAATGGTCATTCGTGCGCGACGACCAGCCTCGCAGTGATACCGCGTTACAAATCGCACTGGCTATCCGCGATGAAGTAGTGGATCTGGAACACGCCGATATAGGCATCATCCAAATAGATGAGCCAGCCATCCGCGAAGGCTTGCCGCTACGGCGTGGTGACTGGGATGCCTATCTGGACTGGGCAGGTCGCGCCTTCCGCATTAGTGCCTCCGGCGTTGATAACAGCACACAAATCCACACGCATATGTGCTATTCAGAATTCAACGACATTTTTCCCGCCATCGCCGCACTCGATGCCGACGTGATTACCATAGAAACCTCGCGCTCGGATATGGAACTACTGCGCGGCTTCGGCGATTTTAATTATCCTAATGAAATCGGCCCGGGCGTGTATGACATCCACAGCCCACGCGTGCCATCAGTCGATGAAATGGTGCGCCTATTGAAAAAAGCCGCTGAAGTCATCCCCGCCGAGCACCTGTGGGTCAACCCAGATTGCGGGCTAAAAACCCGAGGCTGGGCAGAAACCAGCACTGCATTACAAAACATGGTGCTTGCCGCAAAATCCATGCGCTAGGCAACAAAAAAGCCCCAAGTCGTCATCCTTGGGGCTTTTTTGTTAAGACTGAGTAAATTACATACCCATACGGCTACGCATCATACCGCCACCGCCGCTACCCATACGCGATTGCATTTTGGATTTCATTTCACCCATTTTACTTTGCATATTGGATTGCATGGTTTGCTTTTGCGCTTGTTGTTGTTCTGGCGTCATGCTGTTCCAGTTTTCCTGTTTTTGTTGTGCTGTTGCCTGACCTTGCTGTTTAGCTGCATTGATTGCAGCTTGCTGTTGTTCAGGGGTCAAACTCTGGAATGTTTGTGCACGTGCCTGCGCACTGTCCATACTGGGAGTTGTATCATCAGCAAAGCTCACTGAAGCGCTCATTGCTGCCAAGACTAATAAGACTAAACTGGATTTTTTCATTGCTGACTCCTAAATACTGAATAAAGTTAATAAGTTGTCGGGCTGACGTGCATATTATGCCGATCAAATACATACAGAATATTTCACAAGCAGAATAAAATGTTACAAAGCGTTACAGACTAACCCCGTAGCCCTAACACATCCTGCATATCAAACGCTCCAGCACCACTAGTGGACAAATATCGCGCTGCACGTAATGCACCTTGCGCAAAGGTCATACGACTGGATGCCTTATGTGTAATCTCAACACGCTCACCTATACCCGCGAACATCACCGTATGATCACCCACGATGTCACCGCCACGTACGGTTGCAAAACCAATAGTAGAAGGGTCACGTTCACCCGTTACACCTTCACGACCATACACCGCGCACTCACTCAAATCACGCCCCAGCGCCTCAGCAACCACTTCGCCCATACGCAATGCTGTACCTGAAGGCGCATCAACTTTATGACGATGATGCGCTTCCACTACTTCAATGTCATAACCTTCATTCAATACTTTGGCAGCAATTTCCAGCAACTTGAACGTGAGATTGACGCCCACACTCATGTTCGGGGCAAACACAACACCGATATCTTTACCTGCGTCGGCAATCTGCTGTTTTTGTTCGGCACTGAAGCCTGTCGTACCAATAATGATATTAACCCCCAGCTCGCGGCACAGTGCCAGATGCGCCAAGGTACCTTCAGGACGAGTAAAGTCTATCAATGCATCTGCACCACGCAGTGTAGTGGCCATATCATCCGTTATTAATACACCGTCCATCAGCGCCGCAGGACGACCAACATTAGGGCTACCCACACGTTCCAGCGCACCATATAACACGCAATCTGGCGCACTATTTACCGCCTCTATCAACACCTGACCCATACGACCTGCACTGCCCGCAATAACAATTCTTAACCGATTAGGCATTTATTTCGCCCCCGCTGCCGCAGGTAGATCTTTTTTCTCATCTGCTTTCACAGGCTGAACCGCAGCATCAACTGGTTTTACCGCTTCCACAGGTTTATCTACAGGCGTTTCACCCATGTGTTTATCAATACTCTCGAGCGCATCATCCTTGAAAATCAACACCACGCGACGCTGTTCGGTGAGCTTGCCATCTTTACGATAAGTATAAATATAGTCCCAACGGTTCGCATGAAACACATCAGACACCAGAGGTGTGCCCATAATAAATTTGACTTGAGTATGAGTCATCCCCAATTTCAACTTATCAACCATAGATTCATCAACATAATTACCTTGCTGAATATCAATTTTGTAAGGTGAAAAGGTCTGAGCATTGATTTTAGGCATGGACGGCAAATGGCTACAGCCTGCCAAACCAACTACAAATAAACTGGAAATAATGAGTACGCGCATAACGGGCATTTGCAAAGTCATATAAAGGCTCTATGATAGCTTAAATCAATTACCAGCAACACGCCCTATTTCAGCACGCTGCCATTTTGATAAATACATAAACTCTCTGCATCCCCCATCCCGCCACACCAATCCACGCAGTATCAAAATCTTTACACTATTTTTATATGTTTGCGCTCACAATCCGCCTAAGTACACAGGCAGAGCACTTAACCTTGCGCAGGAAAGATGGCTATGAGCATGGATATACCAAAATCAAACTTAAGCACCCACCTTCTGAATATCCGTAATTCACCGGCAGGCTATGGCTGGGCCATCATAGGATGCATCGTCACGACGATCATTGCCACGCCGTTAAGCCAATATTTGGATCTAGTCAATATTGTCATGCTATTTCTCTTGACCGTATTATTGATAGCTGCACGCTTCAGTCGTGGCCCAGCCATTCTGGCTGCATTTCTCAGCGTTGCGCTATTCGATTTTTTCTTTGTCCCACCGCGTTTTACCTTTGCCGTCAACGATGCGCAATATCTGGTGACATTTGCAGTTATGCTCACCGTCGCACTGATTACCGGACAATTAACTACTGGATTACGCCGACAAGCACAGCTGAGTGCCATACAAGCACAACAAACCCGCGACCTTTATGACATGTCCAGTGCACTGGCGGGTGTCATCAAGGTTGAACAAGTCGCAACCATACTGCAGCGTTTCCTGTTAACGGGCTTCAAACTGAATGCCGTACTGTTACTACCCGATGCTGCAGAACAACTGCAACCGATTAACCACGACGACAAACATCTCAGGATAGATCAGCGTTTCGCGCTGATTGCCTATGAGCAAGGGCAGGTTATTGAAGACAGCATATTATCGGGCGAAGGACATGGCGCCAGTTACTTCCCTTTACAAGCACCCATGAAAACTCGCGGTGTGGTTGTTTTCATGCCTACCGATGACAGCAGTGCATTACAAGAACATCATGCCCTGTTATCTACCCTGTCATCATTAATTGCCATCGTCATCGAACGATTACATTACGTAACTGTGGCTTATGACACGCAACTGGAAATGACTTCAGAACGACTACGCAGCTCCATACTTTCCGCCCTGTCACATGACTTACGCACACCATTGACAGCATTAGCAGGCCTCGCTGAATCACTACCCCTCACCAGCACCACACTCCCGGCAGCCACCCTGGAATCTGCCGTCGCTATTCATGAGCAGGCATTACGTTTAAACAATCTGCTGGAAAACCTGCTGGATATGGCACGCCTGCACGCAGGCCGTGTCACCTTACGCAAGGAATGGCAATTACTGGAAGAAGTCATCGGTTCCAGCATCAAATTACTCGAACATAGCCTGCAGCAGCATACCCTGCAGATCAATCTGGAAAAAAACCTGCCTCTGCTGGAATATGATGCTGTCCTGCTGGAACGCGTTTTCTGCAATTTGCTGGAAAACGCTGCAAAATATGCCCCAGTCGGCACAGTCATTACCATCAGTGCCAAGATCAACACAGACTCTGTTGAAATCTCTGTTGCCGATCAGGGGCCCGGTTTCGAACAACAGCAATCTCTAGTCCGTTTTGAGATGTTTGCACGTGGCACCCACGAATCTTCGATACCTGGCGTGGGGTTAGGTCTGGCCATCTGCCATGCCATCATCCAGGCACATCACGGCAGCCTTACTATCGCCAACCTGCCTGCAGGCGGCGCCATTGTCACCTTCACCCTCCCCAGAGGCAACCCGCCAATAATTGAAGAAGAGCCCGACTACCATGAAGGAGCGGCCATAAAATGACGACACTCGCCCCGCATGTCATAGTAGTAGAAGACGAAAAGCAAATCCGCAGATTTGTCCGCACTGCGCTGGAAGCAGAAGGCTGCCAGGTATATGAGGCAGAAACAGGCAGACAAGGTTTAATAGAAGCCGGTACACGCAAGCCCGACCTGATCATCCTTGATTTAGGACTGCCCGATCTTGACGGCGTTAACTTCATCCACGACTTCCGCAGCTGGTCTACTGCACCTGTTTTGATATTGTCTGCCCGCTCTTCAGAAAACGACAAGATCATCGCGCTGGACGCAGGTGCGGATGATTACCTGACCAAGCCGTTCGGTGTCGGCGAACTGCTGGCACGAGTACGCGCGCTGTTGCGGCGGCGTCACCCAGTCACAGCAAGTAACATCATTCATTTTGGCAACAATCAGATTAACCTGGCCGAACGCATCGTCACTCACAACCACGAGCCTGTGCACCTTACCCAAATTGAATACCGACTGCTCACGCAACTAGTCAGCAATACCAGCAAGGTGCTCACCCATCGTTATTTATTACGCGAAGTCTGGGGACCAGCTTTTATCGAGAGCAATCATTATCTGCGCATCTACATCGGGCATCTGCGCCAGAAGCTGGAAGACAACCCGACCCAGCCTGAACACATATTAACGGAAACCGGCGTAGGTTACCGTTTTCAGCTTTAACCTGTCATCAACTCAGAGGAAACTCATGATGGAAAACATGCAACATCCCAAAAAAATCGCACCGCTCGCGCTCGCCGCACTAGGTGTCGTTTATGGCGACATTGGCACCAGTCCGCTTTATACATTAAGTACAATCTTTACAGGTGGATTAGCCCCCGTGCCGCTAAACCCGGAAAATATACTTGGCATCCTGTCCTTAATTTTCTGGTCACTTATGATCGTCGTTTCGTTCAAATATGTCGTTTTCATCATGCGTGCAGATAACCGAGGTGAAGGCGGTATCATGGCGCTACTGGCACTGGCTTTGCAGCATCTCGACAAGAACAGCAAGCAGCGCAATACCATCATGCTATTAGGTATATTTGGCGCAGCGCTATTTTACGGCGATGGTGTTATCACGCCAGCCATCTCCGTGCTGTCTGCTGTCGAAGGGCTACAAGTTGCCAGTCCCGCACTGCATAACTACATCATTCCTGTCACTATTGCAGTGCTGTTCGGATTATTTATGTTTCAGCGCCGAGGCACTGCCAGCGTAGGTGCATTATTTGGTCCTGTCATGCTGATCTGGTTTGGTACTCTCGCTTCATTGGGCGTAATTAACATCCTGAGCGAAGTGTCAGTCATGAATGCGCTGAATCCTCTACACGGCATCAGGTTTCTCATCAATTCCCCATGGATAGGTTTTCTCGCCCTTGGTGGTGTAGTACTGGCAGTAACTGGGGCAGAAACGCTCTATGCTGACATGGGTCACTTTGGCAGACGTCCGGTACAACTGGCATGGTTTATCCTCGTGCTCCCGGCCTTGTTGCTTAATTATTTTGGTCAGGGCGCATTATTGATACACACACCCAAAGCCATAGAAAATCCTTTTTATCTGCTTGCCCCGAATTGGGCACTCTATCCGCTCATCATGCTGGCAACCGTTGCAACTGTCATCGCATCACAAGCCGTCATTTCGGGTGCATTTTCCATCACCCGCCAAGCCATGCAGTTAGGCTATGCCCCACGCATGAGCACGCAGCAGACGTCGGAGCAAGAGTATGGGCAGATTTATCTGCCAGGTATCAACTGGGCGCTATTCATTGCTGTAGTCGCGCTGGTTATAGGTTTTCACAGCTCCAGCAATCTGGGTTCCGCTTATGGCATAGCCGTCACGGGAACGATGGCGATCACCTCCATCCTCGCCTTTATCGTCGTGCGCAAAATCTGGGGATGGGGCTGGATCAAGGGTGGATTACTGATTGCCGCCCTGCTCTCCGTAGACCTGGCTTTTTTTAGTGCAAACATCATCAAAATAGAAGAAGGCGGCTGGTTCCCACTGGCGTTTGCTTCCGGTGTATTTTTGTTAATGACCACATGGAAACGCGGAAGACAATTATTGCGTGATCGCATGCAGCAAAATGCATTAACACTGGTTCCATTCATTGCCGCCATACAACCAGACTCAGTGACTCGGGTAGCCGGTAGCGCAATCTTCTTGACTGCCAACCCCAATGATGTGCCACACGCGCTGCTGCACAATTTAAAACACAACAAGGTATTGCATGAACACGTCGTCATCCTGTCGGTAAACATGCTCGACATTCCCTATGTTGCAAATGAAGAACGGCTGGAATTCGAAGCCTTATCGAATAATTTTTATCGAGTCATCATCAATTTCGGCTTTAAGGATGAACCGGATATCCCCAAGGCAATTGCTATGACGCATCAGTTTGGACTGATACTGGATCCTATGGAAACCTCCTATTTCCTTGGACGTGAGACCCTGATACCAAAAACAGGGACTGCCATGCCCTTGTGGCGAGAAAAACTGTTTGTAACCATGTATCGCAATGCCAGCAGCGCAGTGACATTTTTCAATATTCCACCAAATTGCGTAGTCGAAATGGGGACTCAAGTCGTTTTATAATCAGTAAACGGGCTGAATTAACCATTTCAGCCCGTCATCACATCGTCAATGAAACTTCGTCAGGTAACGAGTGTTTGCAAAATCAGATAAAGCCTCTATGATAGTGGGTATCATTTACCAGCAACACGCCCCATATGAGCGCACCCTCTGATTTAAAGAATATAGGCTTAAAAGCGACACTGCCTCGTTTAAAAGTGCTGGAGCTATTTGAAAATAGTGCTAAACGCCACCTGACTGCCGAAGACATCTATCGCATGCTGATTGCCGAAGAAATCGACATTGGGCTGGCTACTGTTTATCGCGTACTTACTCAGTTTGAACAAGCTGGCTTATTACTGCGCCATCATTTCGACAGTGACAAAGCCGTATACGAACTCAATGCCGAAGAGCACCACGACCATCTGGTTTGTATGCAGTGCGGTCTGGTTGAAGAATTCTTCGATGAAGAAATCGAACGTCGCCAAAAAAACATCGCTGCCGAACGCGGATTTACCATCCACGAGCACTCCCTTCATTTATATGTAGATTGCAATAAAAATCCATGCCCACATCGCAAAACCAAATAATTCAACTCTATGGCATTCCTAACTGCACCACTGTAAAAAAAGCTCGCGTCTGGCTGGAGCAGCACCAAATTGCTTACCAGTTCCATGACTTCAAAAAAACGGGAGCCAGCATCGAACAACTGAGCGCTTGGGCACAACAGGCGGGTTGGGAAAAGCTGCTGAACCGGCAAGGTACAACCTGGCGCCAGCTGGATGAGGAGACCAAAGCCAGTGTTATTGATGCTGCCAGTGCAATTGACTTAATGCACAGCAAAACCAGCAGTATTAAACGTCCCGTACTGATGTCAGGCACCACTCTGCTGGTAGGATTTAACGAAACCGAATATTCTCAATTAGCCAAATAATATGAACGACACACTCAAACTCACCCAAGATCTCATCATTCGCCAATCCAGCACACCAGACGACGCGGGTTGCCAAACCCTGATGCAAGACCGCCTCGCCCCGCTCGGTTTTAAATTTGAATACATCAATTCCAATGGTGTGACCAATCTGTGGGCACGGCGCGGCACGACTGCACCTTTACTATGTTTCGCAGGCCACACCGACGTAGTACCAACTGGCCCAATTGATAAATGGGTATCTGACCCTTTCACCCCGACTATCCGTGACGGTCAGTTGTACGGGCGTGGCGCTGCGGACATGAAAGCCTCGCTGGCTGCCTTTGTTACTTCTATCGAAGGCTTTGTCGTCCAACACCCTGACCACAAGGGTTCCATCGCATTGCTCATCACTTCCGATGAAGAAGGTGTAGCTACCGACGGCACTATCAAAGTTGTAGAAGCACTCGCTGCACGTGGTGAAAAAATAGATTGCTGTATCGTCGGTGAACCGACTTGCGTCTCACAACTAGGCGACACGATCAAAAACGGCAGACGCGGCTCACTGTCCGGCAAGCTCACCGTGAAAGGCATCCAGGGTCATATCGCTTACCCGCACTTGGTACGTAACCCTATCCATCAGGCCGCACCGGCAATCGCCGAACTAGCCGCAACAGTATGGGATGAAGGCAATGAGTACTTTCCGCCAACCAGCTGGCAAATCTCCAATATACACGGCGGCACAGGCGCGACCAACGTCGTGCCCGGCACAGTAGAAATCAAATTCAACTTCCGCCACTCCACCGCCAGCACCAAAGAAGACTTGAAATCACGCGTTCACGCCATACTCGACAAGCACGGTCTGGAATACGATCTGGATTGGGAAAACTCAGGCAAACCCTACCTGACACCACGCGGCAGCCTGGTCGCTGCCATCGGTGCTGCGATTAAAACAGTGACAGGTCTGGATACCGAACTGTCCACCACAGGTGGCACATCTGACGGACGTTTTATCGCCGACATCGCCGAACAGGTGGTCGAATTTGGCCCGATCAACGCCAGCATCCACAAACTCAACGAACACGTCGCTGTCGCCGATTTAGACCCGCTACGTGCCATTTACCAAACCACACTGGAACACATACTCGCCAAATGAAGACTAACTACTTCCTCGATACCGATGCCCTCATTACCGTACGCGACTGGCTGCGTTTCGGCATCAGCCGCATGAATGAAGCTGGACTGCATTTTGGCCACGGCACCACAAACGCGCTGGACGAAGCCGCCTATCTGATATTGCATACCCTGCACTTGCCGATAGACCAGCTGGAACCATTTTTAGATGCCTGCCTCACCGAAGTCGAACGTGAAGACATACTCAATGTGTTTGACCAGCGCGTAAACAAGCGCACCCCCGCCGCCTACCTCACGCACGAGGCCTGGCTGGGTGAATACAGCTTTTACGTCGATGAACGCGTGCTGATTCCACGCTCATTCATCGCCAACCTGCTACGCGAACGTCTGGAACCATGGGTAGCTGACGCCGACTGTGTAACCAGCGCACTGGATTTATGCACGGGCTCAGGTTGCCTGGCGATACTTATGGCTGAAGCATTTCCTAACGCCGACATCGACGCCGCAGACATCTCCACCGATGCGCTGGAAGTCGCAAAACGTAACGTCAGTGATTACGGACTGGAAGAACAAATTCGCCTGGTGCAATCAGATTTATACAGCACATTAGAGGGTCAGCAATACGACGTCATCATCACCAACCCACCATACGTCAACGCCCCCAGCATGGACGAGCTTCCTGCTGAATATCAGGCGGAACCTGTATTAGCATTAGCCAGCGGCGAAGATGGACTGGATCACATCCGCACCATCCTGCAACACGCCGCAACCCATCTCTACCCCAAAGGCCTGCTCATCGCCGAAATTGGCCACAACCGCGAAGAGCTTGAAGCCGCCTATCCCAACCTGCCATTCACCTGGCTGGAAACAGATGGTAGTGATGAGTTTGTATTTATATTGAGCAAGGAACAGCTAGGCGCATTGTAGGTTGCATAATCTGTGGGATGAGGGTGTAGCAAACCCTCATCGTCCTCCTTCGAGAGATCGCCAAGCTAGCGATTCAGCCTTTATCAATGTCGAGCCACCGTCTAAAGTCTCATCAAATATATAAACAAACATCCGCTTTAGCTGCCAATGGAAGAAAACTTGCTGCCCCGACCCATTCAGATACTTCTGGCACAAAATCCGACTTGTCGTATCCAAATAAATCTACCGTCATCTGACATGCAACCATTTTCACCTCGGCTTCAATACAGGCAGAACGTAGCTCTTCAATACTAGCAACACCTTTCTGTTTTAGGTTACTGTTAAACATCGATTTGGCCATTAACTCAAATCCTGGGACATTGCCTTTTATTGCATTAGGAATTTTCCAGTCAATTCCACGAAACCATTCTGGCCCTATAGGCATTTTCATGGGCATAGCTGGGTTCCCCAGGGGCGATACACCTAACTGCAAATCCTTCTTCAATAACTCCAAGCCATAGAAACTAAAAAAGATAGACACTTCCCAGCCAAGTGCTGATGCAGTAGATGCCAGGATAAAGGGTGGGTATGCCCAATCCAATGTGCCTTTAGTTGCAATCAGTGCCATGGTATTGGCTTTCGTTTCCGCACGTATATTTGTTTCCTTTTCAAACTCTTCTTTAAACCACAGGTTGAACCTTTCTCGTTCAAACTGATCAGTTTCATTCACGATCGCTAATGATGTTCTGTTCATAAAATATGCACCTTCCTATTAAATTTCGCCAAAACCAAATCCTGACTGGCAGAGTCATCATCATCTACTATTCGCGTTAAGTTGATAATTACTTATATAATTGATTCACTTTCTTCATTTCGTTAATAATATGCTGGTTGAGAACATCAATGATCTGGTTGTTTTTGTCGCTGTTGTGAAAGCCGGGAGTTTGTCCGCAGCAGGACGAGAACTTGGCTTCTCCAGTGCTGTAGTCAGCAAGCGGTTACAACGTTTAGAGGAGCAATTAGGTGTTCGACTACTTAGTCGCTCGACAAGAAAACTGTGCATAACAGAGGAAGGCAGTCGTTATCACGACTATTGTGTGCGGGTACTGGCCGAGCTTGATGAAGCTGAAACGCTAATAACGAGTGGGCATAGCCAGCCTAAAGGAACCTTACGCGTCACCGTTCCAGCTGCATTCGGACGTTTGCATATTGCACCCCTAGTTCCTGAGTTTCTCAAACGCTACCCAGAGCTGCGTTTATCTCTACATTTATCCGACGCTAAAGTTGATATTATTGAAGAGGGATATGATGTCGCAGTCCGAATTGGCGATATGAAAGATTCCAATTTGGTGGCCAGACATCTCGGCATAGATCGACGCAAAGTTGTTGCGACACATTCTTATCTTAAGAAATTCGGCAATCCCAAAACACCTGATGACCTGATTAATCACAATGCGCTGCTATTTGCTAACCCAGCACCTTTAGATCAATGGCAATTCATTGATGTAAATAGGAAAATACACAGTATCAAAATGACTGGCAATTTTGAAACAAATAATTGTGATGCATTAAGAGCTGCTATCTATGCTGATGCAGGTATCGCATTGCGACCCTTGTGGGATGTATGGAAAGACATCGAAGCAGGAACTTTACAAGTATTACTCCCAGAATATACCCATCCTTCATACAATATACAGGCCGTATACCCAAGCAGACGATACTTATCACGGAAAGTGAGAGCGTTTATTGATCTGCTTTGCGAATCTTTTGGCGATACACCTTATTGGGATTTTCCCTAAACACGTTTCGCATACAACCAAAACATTTCCTCATCATCACCCGGGCGTGCGCCCTGCCATAGCAATTGCCACTCAGAAGAAAGCGAAGGTTTCTGTGCTGGCCAACCATCGATGATCAGGACATTACACTGCGCCTGAGGATTTAGCTCAAGACGCTGTGTGAGTATACCCAGATAATACTCCAGCATCGGTCGCGTTGACTCACCTAACCCCTGGCTGGCAATGCAGCCGTGTTGTACGGGTATATGCGGCTGCATGGCAATATACACACTGCGATAACTTTTAGCGTTATCTACCCACGGCATCCATAGCATGCTGAACAACACCCAGAACAACGTTATCCCTAACGCTAAACTCATGACAGCGCGACTGAGCAGACGTGGCAACCAGTACCAGCTGACAAAGTAAATGACTGTCGCTGCTATCGCCATGCCGATAGCATAGGGATGAACAGGCATGACGTAATCCATCGGCAAGCCCTTGGTAAGCGCATGCCACGCTGGGGGGTGGCCGGCAAACACCATCATTAACCAGACATACCAGCTAATCAGTGCTAACGGTGTAAATAGCAAACGCGCGAAATAATCAGTGTAACGATTAAGCTGGGCAGGTAGCGTAGTTATCGCGGGGATTGCGAGCAACGTGAGGCTGACCAGCATAGGCAAGCCATACGCGGTGCGGGCTGATGCGGAGACTTGCATGACTACCAGATAAACGATGAAACCGACGAGACCAAATTGCAACGGCGCACTTTGATGTAACTGATGACGTTGTCGCCATAAACTGATCAATGCAAGTGGCAGCACGGGGAAAGCGAACCAGGGTAAAGTCTTCGCCCAGAACCAGCGGGTGTTACCAGCGCCCAGCTGCGGCACGGAAAAACCGAGGAAACGTCCTACATTGTTAAGCCAGAACCACACATAAAATTGCTCGGGTGAGCGCAAATACAGTGCAACAGGCCAGATCAGCAGCCAAGGCAGGGCCACGATGCAACCAATGATCAAGGTGTGTAAATATTCACGCCGTCGCCAATTACTAAAGAGCACAGGCAATAGCAGCGCTATTACGCCTATCGCTCCGGGTACGAGCAGACCTTTAGACAGGAATCCCACTCCTGTACCTACCCCCAACCACCATCCTGCCCAACGTGGACGACTGAGACTGAGAGCGAAACCATAACTGGCAATGGCAAAACCTGTAAGCATAGGCACATCGGTAATCATGATGTGACTCTCGAACAGCAGACCAAAGCTGGCGATAAGTGCTAATACCGCATAACGACCATTACCAACACCCCACCACTGACGACTGGCGAGTGCGGTGAACCATAGGGTCAATGCTGTAAATAATCCGGATGCCAAGCGTGCGCCATCATGTAACGGCAGCCATTTTTGCAGCATGAATGCCAGACCTGCCGCTACCCAATCAAACAGCGGTGGCTTTTCCAGAAATGGCTCGCCTGCATTTTGCGGCAACACCCAGTCACCCGTTTGCAGCATGTGGTAGACCATGCCGAAAATGTAGGTTTCGTCCTGCTTCCACGGATCATGGCCGATTAAGCCGAACAGCACATAGACAGCTGCAAGCGCGATGACGAACGGCAAGGGAATACGCATTTAAGCCTGCAGTGCAAGCGTACCCGAACGACCGGGAATCTCACCCTGGATCACACGCTGTTTGGGAAGTTGAGCAATATCGAGTGCAGCATAATAATCAGCCAGACTGACTAACTGGTAACCCTGCTGTTTCCAGCCACTGAGCAGCTCATCAAATACAGGAGCAAGCTTCTGCCCTTCAAGCTCTGCATGCAAGGTGTAAACATGTCCATATTCATTCTCGCTGGCAGTCATGTCCAAAATCGCCTGTGCGACGTTATGCGTATCTATGCCATCTGTGCCGATAATTTCATCCAGCGTGGGCAAAGTCGTTGGCAATTGCACGCAACTGGTTGCGCCATTTGCAAGCACGGGAATAAATGGGTGTGTGCCACGAGCATCTGAACAATATTGCATGCCCCACGTTTGTTCCTGCAAATAAGCACTGTCATTCATCTGCCAGCCTGCCGCACAATGCGTGCTTGGAGGATGACCGAAAACCGCAACATATTGTTGATAAGCCTTGCCCATCTCCGCTTGCGTCCACGCTGGCGTTTGGCTGGCTACGTTATCTTGCCATTTGACGTGGTCATATGTATGAATGCCAGTTTCAAAGCCCGCAGCAGCAACGTCACGCATGATAGGTGCGCATTTCCGACCGATATGTGGGCCGGGCAACAGCGTGCCGTACAGCAAGGTTTTGAGACCGTAATGTTCCAGCACCGAAGTACGTGAAACTTTTTTCATAAATCCTGGGCGTAAGGCACGACGTACAGCGCGACCCGTGTGGTCTGGCCCGAGACTAAATAGGAAAGTTGCGCCAGCCTGATGTTGCAGCAGCATATTGACGAGTTGAGGAACACCTTCACGCGTGCCACGGTAAGTATCGACGTCGATTTTAAGGGCAATTAGGCGCATAGATTATGATGAAACTGAGGAAGAGAGCAGTACGGATAAATCATTATCCGTACTGTAGAACAATTTTTAATCCATCAACGCACGAGCAGCGCCGACTTGATCACGATAAGCTTCAAATACGTGCTCCAAAGCTTGCGCCATGGTGTACTCAGGCTTCCAGTCCAAGTCCTTCATGGTATTGTCGATTTTAGGCACGCGGTTCTGCACGTCCTGATAACCTTTACCATAATAGGCATCGGAGGTAGTTTCAACGATATTCACATTAGCGGCACTGGTACTGTACTCAGGATATTTTTTCGCCAACTCCAGCATCATCGTCGCTAATTCACGAATAGAATGATTGTTGGTCGGGTTGCCAATATTGTAAATTTGACCTGATGCAACGCCATCCTTGTTATCGATTATTTTCATCATTGCACTGATACCATCATTGATATCGGTGAAAGCACGTTTCTGCGCACCACCATCGACCAGTTTGATGTTCTCACCGCGTACGATATGACCGAGGAACTGGCTGATTACGCGTGAGCTACCTTCTTTAGTGGTGTAAATACTGTCCAAGCCTGGGCCTATCCAGTTGAACGGACGGAACAGGGTGAAATCGAGTTCACCTTTCATGCCATACGCCCAGATAACGCGGTCCATCAATTGTTTGGAGCAAGAGTAAATCCAGCGCGGCTTGTTGATAGGGCCTAACACTAATTCTGAATTCTCAGGATCGAATTGCTCATCATGGCACATGCCGTAAACTTCAGAAGTCGACGGGAACAACAAACGTTTATGGTATTTCACGCATTGACGCACGATAGGCAAATTAGCCTCAAAGTCCAGTTCAAACACGCGCAATGGATCGCTGACGTAGGTTGAAGGCGTAGCAATCGCAACCAATGGGATAATCACGTCACATTTTTTGACGTGATACTCTATCCATTCTTTGTTGATGGTGATATCACCCTCAAAAAAGTGAAAACGGGGGTGATCCATAAATTCGGTCACTTTATCTTTCATCATGTCCATGCCATAGACTTCCCAGTCTGTGGTTGCCAAAATGCGCTTGGACAAATGATGACCGATGAAACCGTTTACACCTAAAATGAGGATTTTTTTCATGAAAGTCTCTTGGTTAAGTTATTGAATCTAATCTAAAGTGTGCTGACTTGTGCCAAATATCGTTAAATATTCCGATGGCAGAACAGGCTTGCCCGCATATTCCAGCGCGAACAATTGCAACGTTCCACCACCTGCACAATGCACATAACAGCCGCTATTATCGCAAAAAAACACAGACTTGGCATGGTTGTTTACTTGTTGATTAACCACACGACTACGTAACAAACGTAATTCCTTACCATCCAGCGTGGTATAAGTACCGGGATAAGGTGGTGCCACTGCACGTATCAGATTATGTATCTGTGTTGCTGACAAAGACCAGTCTATACGACCATGTTCAGGACGACGACCGCCAAAATATCCACCCAATGATAAATCCTGTGACCGCGATGCAGCTGTGCCATTGATAAGTTGCGGCAATGCACGATGCAAGGTAATTTCGGCTGCACACGTCACCTTGCGGAATACATCGCCCGCAGTATCATCCTGCAAAATAGGCACAGCGGTTTGATCAACGATATGCCCAGCATCCGGCTTCACCGTCATATAGTGCAAAGTCGCTCCCGTTTGCGTTTCACCATGAATAATCGCCCAGTTCACCGGCACACGCCCGCGATAATATGGCAATAACGAACCATGCATATTCAACGCACCACGTCTGGGAATTTCCAGCAGCGGCGCTTTAAGCATCAGCTTGTAGTAAAACGAAAAGAAGAAATCAGGTGCAAGCGCAGCAATTTGCGCGACGACAGCATCCGTATTCGGGTCATCAGGTGTAATCGTTGGGATGCCGTGGCGCGCAGCCAGTTCAGCCACACTATCAAACCAGATTAAGTCCCCTGCGGCGTCCTCATGTGTCACCACCAGCGCAACATCAACGCCCGCATCCAGCAAGACAGATAAACAGCGTACGCCTACATCATGATAGGCAAAAACGACAGCGCGCGTAGTTGACTTGGTATTCAAGGGTGTTGCAGTCATCATTAAACTCTCATACAAATTATTTATTATGAATTTTGATCAGTGATTTTGCCTGAATTTTTGCAAGCGTTCTTCGGTAGCCGGGTGCGAGGCAAAATAATCCATGACTACCGATTTATCATGGCTATGTTTGGCTATTAACACATCACACTGCAGTTTTCTTGCTGCCAGCTGTTCTTTGGTAAGCACACTCAGGTCGGTCGAAACACGAACCCCACGATCTTCAGCCAATAATGCATCACAGTGCGTTTCGTAAGTGACACGTTCCATCAAATCAATAAACACATGACGATCGATGTGATGTGCATCCAGATATTCTAATGCGTTCTGATCCGCTTCGCGCTCAAAATCGCGAGAATATGACATCGTGGTCAAAAACACAGGCAAGGCCGCCAACGCGCTGGATACCGCTGACAAATCACCTGTCAGCATCGATACAAAAAAGCTTAATGACGAACCTTGTATCGCTGCACGCAATCCATGACGATATTTCACATGGCCAAGCTCATGCGCCAATACTGCAACCAGCTCATCATCATTGTGCGCAAGTTTAACCATTTCATCGGTAAATACGATACTGCCATCAGGCAGTGCAAATGCATTGGGACCAATATCACCGCCTGCACGAAAATACACACGCGCATGCAACGCCGCATTCTCTTGCAATGCAGGCTGAAAATGTTTGAGTATGCGCGCCTGCGTCGCTTTATCAAGCTGCGTCGGTGCCAAATGCGTTTTATCTAGTAATGCCAGTGTTTGCGTTGCGGCGGTATTCATGATGCTAGCTGGCAATTGATAGGCTATTGCCTTGCTGGCAGCAGGCAAACCATATTTCACCCCTGCCCAGGACAGACTGACCACGATAATCAGCGTCAGCATTACAAAGTAACTATGCGATTCGAGCTGATGCGCCAGCGTGTTAAAACGCGAAGGTTTATGCAGCTTTAGTAAAACATCTACCTGTGCATTATCCTGCGTTTCAAATTTCTCACCCGCCGAGAAATAGATGAAACGAGATGTATTGCCCAGGCGTGAAGATATTTTGATCTCAGCAACAGGTTGTTGATGCAGCAAGCTGCCATCAGCCATATTAATAACAGTACACAACGCTGCATTATCGACACGTAATTCAGCCGCAACTCGCGCCGATGTTTTGCCATCAAACCAGTAGCCCTGCAATACTGTCATTACTGTATGCACAAATCAGAGACCAATATCAATATCAAAAATGTCATGCACACCCTCACCAAGTGAACCTGACATCTCCTGTTCAACCGCAACGAAACCAGCCAAGTCACCCGTCACTACCAAGGTTGTATGAGCAGCCTTATAAGCAGCCGTGCGCACCTTCGCAAAAGGGATAAACAAACCCAGAGTCAACAATATACCAAGCGTATTTGTAAGCAACAGCATGGCATAAGAACCCGTCTTCCAGTTAGACTCAAACCGATGTGGTGCCAGTTGCGTATTGTTGTAATGAATATTCGTTTTAGACACCATATAGTACGCGCCCACCGACAAATAAAACGCGACATACGCAATTGCAGCTGGAATCATAATAGTCGGTGAAGGTTTACCTATGATCAGACCTGATGCCATTTTGAAGTAAATCACCACCGTCCCGCCAAACAATAGCACCCCGCCTATCAATATCAGCAGCAACTTGTAATAAGCTTTGACACTCACATCAAAGGTGAACGGTGAACCACCATATAAATGATTGGACGTTATATAGCTGGTCTGTTTTTTCCATGAAAACGGCAGCAACAAGCCTAACGACAATAATCCCAACAGCGGCCAGCCAATAAAGGCCTTGACTGCTCCACCGATACTGCCGGCAAATCGGAAATTAATATTACGATAACTGGAATGGCGTGCGTTAAACCTTAATGAATTAACCACTACCCAAGGAATTAACAGAAACAATGACAAACCCATAATCGCGGCCACGACAGGCGAAAGTTTTACAGCAACCGAATAAGCAATATAAAACACAACCGCGATAATACGACCTTTCAGTATTTTTAATGGCGATGCCGTATATTCAAAGCTGACACCATCCAGCAAGGTATTGCCATAAAAATACTGTTTGTTACGCACCTTGGCCCAGGCCGAATATATTCCAAGCGTCACAATATTCAACAGGATATTAACTATCCAGATTTTGAAATACTCAAAACCCTTACCGGTAAATTTAAAGGGAGTGCGATGCACTCCCTCATTTTTTCTACCTGCGCTGGTAAATATCATAGCGGGCGGCTGAGTCGCAACTGGAATAGTTGATGCGGCTTTGGCCTCACGTTTACTCACAATCACACCAATACTCGCCAGACGGGCAATATATTTGACTGCGGTATCCAGATCCACCCCAGCCTTCAACACTACCTGTTTAGCCTGGAATATCCGCTCAACCTTATCGACATCCAGTTTAAACAACTGCGCAAATGCGGATTTAACCTGAACTGCATCCCGCCCTTCTGCCACGCCTTCAAGCAGTACATCGTACTTTTCATTCGACATCAGTTGCTCCCCTCTATGATTTTTATATATTTTTTAACACTATGCCACACTACCTCATACTTCGTCATTCCCCAATATCGTTTGTATCAAATAACGCGGACGTTGTCGTACTTGCTGATAAATACGCCCCACGTATTCACCCAGCAAACCGATACCGAACAGCATTACACCCATCAGAAAAAACAGAATAGCAAACAGCGTGAACACGCCATCTACTTCAGGACCGATAAAGATGCGACGCAAAGCCAGATAAACCACAAAAAACGCTGACAATATCGACAGACCCACGCCTATCAACGAGAACATTTGCAAGGGCACCAACGAGAAGCCCGTGACCAGATCAAAGTTCAAACGTATCAGCTGATACAAAGAATATTTGGATTCACCCGCAGCACGTTCTTCATGCGCGACTTCCACTTCCCCTGGATGACGCGCATAAGTGTAGGCTAACGCTGGAATGAAAGTATTAACTTCCTTGCTGTGATTGATGGCATGAATAATGTCACGACTGTACGCGCGTAACATGCAGCCCTGATCTGACATCACCACGTGAGTAATGCGTTCGCGCAAACGATTCATCGCCCAAGACGCGTGCCTGCGCCAGGACACATCTTGACGTTGCTGGCGCACACCGCCAACATAATCGTAACCCTCATCCATTTTGGACAGTAATTTGCGTATTTCTTCTGGCGGGTTTTGCAAATCCGCATCCAGCGTCACGATGCGCTCACCTCGGCAATGCTCAAATCCAGACAATATCGCCATGTGCTGACCAAAATTACCCGCCAGCAATATCACGCGGGTAACGTCAGGGCGACGACCATATTGCTCACGCAAAATCGCAGCAGAACGGTCACGACTACCGTCGTTAATAAAGATAACTTCATAACTTGTGTTGAGCGCATCCAGTGCAGGATAAAGACGATCAAACAGCACTTGCAAACCCAGTTCTTCGTTATAAACAGGGATGACGACAGATAATTGTGGATTGCTCAAGATAATACCTCGGTTAAAACAGTGCTAATACTGGCACATACACGATCCACATCAGCAGTGGTCATGGTCGGGAATAAAGGCAGCGTGACAATACCCGCGCCCACATGTTCGGCATGCGGGAACTGTCCCGCCTGGTAACCCAAGCCGCGATACAGCTGGAACAAGTGGATAGGTGGATAATGCACACCAATGGCGATACCCTGCGCTTTCATGCGCGCAATAAATTCGCCACGGCTAATACTCATGTTGTCCAACGGCAGAACTACCTGGAACATGTGCCAGTTGCTATTAGCCAAATCAGCTACAGGCAGCTCACAACCGAGCGCACGATCAAACTTCTCGAAATAATGTCGTGCTAACGCACGCCGACTCTCGGTGAACTCGGTTAAGTGCGGCAATTGACCCAGACCAATCACAGCAGCAATATCGGTGAGATTAAATTTCCCCCCAGCCACATCGACTTCCATCGTGCCATCAGCAGCGCGAACCACCCCTTGCAACCGCAGTTTTTCACAGAGCGGTGCGAGCGCTGGATCTGGCAATACCAGACAGCCTCCTTCGCCAGTGGTTAAATTCTTATTGGCATGAAAACTAAAGCACACCAGATCACCAAAACTGCCAATTGCGCGACCATTCCAGCTGGCACCAAACGATTGAGCGGCGTCTTCGATCACGCGCAATTGATGTTGTTGGGCAAGAGCGTAGAGCGCATCCCTGTCAACTGGCAAACCCGCCAGATCCACCGCAATAATTGCACGCGTGCGTGGCGTGATGGCAGCGCTGATTTGAGCCAGATCAATATTGCGAGTAACAGGGTCAATATCGACAAAAACTGGCTTGGCACCCGCCAGCACGATAACATTGGCCGTCGCTACCCAGGACAGCGGCGTGGTAATGATTTCATCACCGGCCTGGATGCCTATCAAATCCAGCGCAATTTCCAGTGCCGCCGTGCCCGAATTCAGACTGCGTACTGTACGTCCGTCCATCATGGCTGATAATTGCGCTTCAAACGCTTGCACTTTCGGACCACTAGTCAGCCAGCCTGAACGCAACACATCACTCACCGCCGCAATAGTCGCCTCGTCTATAGTGGGGCGGGTAAAAGGGATAAATTCCATTAACTTCTCGTAATCAAAAATACGCCAAAAATAATCACAGCAATGCCCGCCATGCGCTCTATGCTTACCGCTTCGCCAAACAGCCACCAGGCCGCCAGCGCATTAACAATATAGCCAAATGACAACATCGGATACGCTACGCTGACCTCAACGCGTGATAACGCCATAATCCAAATCACTACGCTAATCACATAGCAGGCAAGCCCGCCGATAATATGGGGCTCTGTCGCCAACTTCCAGCCTATAGGCAAAATATTCTCGGCACTGTAAGCAAATGTACCTATGCTGTTGGTGCCAGCTTTAAGCAACAATTGCGCGACAGCATTAATCATCACGCCTGACAATATCAATAACCAGCTAATCGCGCTCATGGTGTCACCACCACTACGCGTCGTGTATCACGTGCTATTTCACGCATGGGTAATCCTTCATCTTTAAATTGTTGATAAGTCACAGGCGACATCACCGCCAGCGCATAAGGCTGCTTGCGCCAGACCTGTTTGAACGTGGCAATTTCCGCTATCCATTTGTTCGGTTCTTGCGCTATGCCAAATTCCATTTCATCAGGATGTGCCACTAGCGTCATGGTACGGTCTAAATATGGCGGCAAAGTTTGCTCATACATCGCCACACTGTAAAACGGCACACCCGGTTTAAGGTAGGGTTTAACTTGCTGGGCAATAGCATAAGCGCCACTCGCGGGTGAGAGTGCGTTATAGCCCAGATAAATCGCCTGCCCCATGAGCAAACCAGCAACACTCAACACTGTCACCGCGCTTACTATCTTTTCACGACGAGCCAGCATGATAGCGATAATACTGCCCAGTAACCAACATGCGGCAGCTGCCTGTATCCAGGGTACAAAATTCGCAAATAGCACTGCAGGCACTTCACTGCTCGCCCCTTTCAACGCCATCGGTGCGGCAAACCATACTGCGATAGAAATCGGTATCATCACACTGGTTTGCCATGCGAATACCTTGCCCGACATTTTGCTGATTTGTTCACCCATCAACAAAGCTAAAGCAGGAAATATCGGCACGATATAAGGCACTAGTTTGGAATGTGAAGTAGAAAAAAACACAAAAATAAATACTATCCACACTATCAGCATACGATTGGCCTGAAATGCCTTACTGTCTGCCACATTGCGAGTCCAGCCATGTTTCAATGCAGACAGCATAGGCATCAGCCAGGGCAATATGCCAACGATGACCACGGGAATAAACGTATACCAGGGATGCACACGGCCAGCGATAGGCGTTAAATAGCGCAACACGTGCTCATGGATAAAGAAAAACCAGAGAAATTCAGGGTTGGCCTGCGACACCAGCACAAACCAGGGCAGCGTAATCGCTGAGAAAATTAACAAGCCAGCAACAATATGCAAACGTGACCACAATGCCCAGTCACGCTGTATCAGCGTGTAGATTATCAATACCGCACCAGGAATCGCTACGCCGATTAAACCCTTGCTCAACATCGACAAACCCATCCCCACCCAGCACACATACATCCACCAGCGATTTTCCGTCGATGTCGCTTGTGGCCGTTGCGCCAGCAAGATTGCCGCCAGACTCAGGTTCATGAAAAAACTCACACCCATGTCGAGGATATTAATATGGCCAATAGCGAAATACAGGAAACTGCTCGCCAGCACCATCGCGGCCATATAGCCTGCGCGCTGCCCATACAGACGCATGCCTGTGTAATACGCCAGCAACAGACCTAGAAATCCCGTCAACGCGGCCCACAGACGCGCAGTCCAATGATGTTCGCCAAACAGGGTATAAGCAGTTGCCGTCGCCCAGTATTGCAGTGCAGGCTTTTCAAAATACTTGAGGTCATTCAGGCGTGGCGTAGTCCAATCCCCCGTCGCTACCATTTCACGTGGAATTTCAGCATAGCGCCCCTCGTCAGGACGAACCAACGTGTTGTGATCAAGTGTGGCGAACCACAACACTGCGGTGAGCGCCAACATCAGCCACAGTAAGAATTTGGGTAAGGCAGATTGAGTATTCAAAACGAGAAAACCAAATTAAATGAATTCTGGATTATAGCAAAGTATGCAAGTCAACACGGTCACACCCAACCACGCGCGCTCAATTCATCCTTGATATAGGCATAATATATCGGTGCGGCAATCACGCCGACGATGCCGAATATCGACTCCATCAGCAACATCGCCAGCAACAACTCCCAGGCACGCGCATGAATTTGACTGCCGACTATGCGCGCATTAAGAAAATACTCCAGCTTATGAATCAGGATTAGAAACACCAACGAGCCTATTGCAATATCGATGGATTGACTAAGGCTGACTATTACGATGACTGTATTCGACATCAGATTACCGATCACAGGAATCAAGCCCACCACAAAAGTAATGGCGATCATGGTTTTGGTCAGCGGCAAATGCACACCCATCACCGGCAAGACAATCACCAGATAAATGGCAGTAAAAACAGCATTAATACTCGCAATACGCACTTGCGCAAAAACGATACGCCTGAAAGCCGTACTAAGCCGTACTGCCCGCTCTGCCATGGCACGAGCCAGTGGTTTATATTTATGAGTTGGCACCATATCACGCACCGCCAAAATGCCACCAATGATCATACCCACTAATATATGTGCAGCAAGTCGTGCAATTTCTTTACCCGCCAACTGCAGTTCGGCAGCATGGGTACGTAACCAGGCCGTAACTGACACGCGCAGCGTCTCCGCATCAGCTGGTAAATAACTCAGCAACCATGCAGGAGACATTTCCCGCGAGCCTTCGATGATTTCTGCCATCTTATCAAATAGCAATGTCAGTCCGGCAGCATCCGAACGTAGAAAAGTCACCAGGCCGATACCCGCCAAAGTCAGCAAACTGATAATCGTAAATGCCAACAAACCCAAGGCAATGAATTTTGACCGCTGCCCAGGCAGATGTTTTGCTACATGCGGAGAAATAATGTGGACCAACTCGAATACCAGCAAACCAGCCAGTAATGCGGGTAGTAAATGGAAAATCAATATAAAAATCAGCAGTACAGCAGAACATACCCAGGCAACAATTTCTGTCGTTGTAGGGCGTTTATTTAAATTATCCATCAACATTCCATTTGGCAATTGACAAGCAAGGCAGCAATAGATAGATTCTAGCAGTAGTCACCCCCATTTGAACTTAACTTTTTAGGAGATACACATGGCTGTTTTAGTTTGTAAGCAAGCACCTGACTTTACCGCAACTGCAGTAATGGGCAATAACGAAATTAAAGACATCACTTTTTCTGAATTTACCAAAGGCAAATACGCGGTCATCTTCTTCTACCCACTCGACTTCACTTTCGTATGCCCATCAGAATTGATCGCTTTTGATCACCGTCTGGCTGAATTTTCTGCGCGTGGCGTTGAAGTGCTGGGTATATCGATTGATTCACAATTCACCCACCTGGCATGGAAAAACACCCCAATCAACAACGGCGGTATTGGTCAAGTTAAATACACATTAGTAGCAGACATCAAACACGAAATCGCTAAAGCCTACGACGTAGAACTGGACGGCGGCGTGGCATTGCGCGGTTCATTCCTGATCGACCGTAGTGGTGTTGTGCGTCATCAAGTGGTGAACGACTTGCCACTAGGCCGCAACATTGATGAAATGCTGCGCGTGATCGACGCACTGCAATTCACCGAAGAGCATGGCGAAGTCTGCCCAGCTGGCTGGAAAAAAGGCGATGCAGGTATGGGTGCATCAACTGAAGGCGTAGCGAAATATCTGGCTGAAAACGCTGACAAACTGTAATTAATTTACAGCCAAAAAAAGCACGATGCCTTAATACGCATCGTGCTTTTTTTACGTCCGCATCAGATCAATAAACCTCACGCGTCTCCAGGAATTTCACATCAGGGAAACGTTCCTGCGTCATACTCAAATTCACTCGATTAGGTGCAAGATAAACATATTGGTCTGCGCCATCCAGTGCGACGTTGAAACCATACTTATCAACTAGCTGTTTTAGATCAGGCTCAGAGCCACGCAACCAGCGTGCCGTAGCAAACTCACAACCTTCAAACAGCACATCGACGCCGTATTCAAACTGCAAACGATGTGCAACTACGTCAAACTGCAACGTACCCACCGCACCCAATATCAAATCATTTGATGAAATCGGACGGAATAGCTGGGTTGCACCTTCTTCGGCCAGCTGTTGCAAACCTTTTTGCAGTTGTTTCATTTTCAGCGGGTTTTTAATTCGCGCTTTGCGGAAGAACTCCGGTGCAAATGAAGGTATGCCGGTAAATTTCAGGTTTTCGTTTTCGGTGAATGTGTCGCCCAGACGTATCGTGCCATGGTTAGGAATCCCGATGATGTCACCTGCATAGGCTTCATCCGCAGTATTACGGTCTTGCGCCATAAAGGTAATGGCGTTATTGACCGCCATAAATTTACCTGACGAAATCTGCTTGATCTTCATTCCCCGATCAAAACGCCCGGAACATACCCGCAGAAACGCGATACGGTCACGGTGTTTAGGATCCATATTGGCTTGTATCTTGAATACAAAACCCGAGAATTTCGCTTCGGCAGGTGCTACCAGACGACTCTCCGTTACACGCGCCAAAGGTTCGGGCGACAAATCAACCACTGCATCCAGCATCATTTGCACACCGAAGTTATTAACCGCAGAACCAAATAACACTGGCGTCTGTTTACCTGCCAGATAAGCCGCCGAATCAAACGTATGCGATGCACCGCGTACCAGTTCGATATCTACACGCAACTCATCCGCCTGTTCCTTGCCGATAAATTCATTCAATCGCGGATTATCCAGCCCCTGTATGATTTCGCTGGTGCCTTTGTCCGCTTGCGGATCGAATACCAGCACGGTGTCGTTATACAAATGATACACGCCGCGGAAACGCTTACCCATGCCAATAGGCCAAGTCATCGGCGCGCATTGCATACCCAGCACCGATTCGATTTCGTCCAGTAATTCAATAGGCTCACGACCCTCACGGTCTAGCTTGTTGATGAAGGTAATAATAGGCGTATCACGCATGCGGCAGACATTCAGCAACTTGATCGTCTGTGCCTCCACACCATTGACTGAATCAATCACCATGATCGCAGAGTCAACCGCAGTCAGCGTTCTATAGGTATCTTCAGAGAAATCCTCGTGCCCCGGCGTGTCCAGCAGATTGATAATATGGTCGCGGTAAGGGAACTGCATCACCGATGACGTCACCGAAATTCCGCGCTGCTTCTCCAGCTCCATCCAGTCCGAAGTCGCGTGACGGCTAGCCTTACGCGCCCGCACTTCACCCGCCACCTGTATCGCGCCACCAAACCAGAGCAGTTTTTCAGTCAGCGTAGTTTTACCCGCATCAGGGTGAGAAATAATCGCAAAAGTGCGACGACGGTGAATTTCGGATTCTATGGACATGGTGCAAATTGAGATAACAGCAAAGGCGCAATTATATCTTATTGCAGACAAGGAACAGACTGAAAAAATTAGCCAGCATCCCTCATCAAGGCAAACTGACGCAAAACGTCACATCCCGCCATGTTGCGCTCACTTAAACCAACCAGCAACATACCACAGCACTTTAACCAAAAACAGAATGTTTAATTTAATTATATGATTTATATATAATTTATAAAAAAAATTACAGCAAATTGAAATTGGCACAGCGATTGCATATTAGTTTGCAAACGGCTCTATTGACGTTTTGTAAAATTCAACTACATACTTAGGAGAAACACCATGAACAAAATGCAAAAAGGTTTTACCTTGATCGAATTGATGATTGTTGTTGCGATTATCGGTATTTTGGCTGCAATCGCGATTCCGTCATACAATAACTACACGAAAAAAGCTAAATTTACTGAAGTTGTTCAAGCAACTGCTGCAGCTAAAACTGGTGTTGAAATGTGTGCAAATGATTTGAACACATTGACAGGCTGTTCAGGCGGTAGCAATGGTGTTCCGCAAAATATTACAACAGCAACTAAATACCTAGCTTCGCTTACTACTACAAATGGCATAATCAAAGCTACTGCCACTTTAACTGGTGGTCTTGCGGGTGAAACTTACATTCTAAACCCTTCTTATACTGCAGCTACTGCCACAACGGATGCATCACCTATTACATGGGCTACTGATCCTACAAGTACTTGTCTAACAGCTAGCATTTGCAAATAATAATATTCAACTTTGAAACTAAAAAAGGAGCTCTCTCGAGCTCCTTTTTTTAAGCCCAGCATCTTATGAATACAATCCGCTCTGTTGTTTATCCAATATTCATTATTAGCTTAATTCTCTCTGGCTTTTGGTATATAGGCAGCGCCCTAACGGGTTTACTAATAATCATTGCCGTCATCATCTCAGGCAGCAGCACATTTGCACGACATACATGGAAAAATCATGCATTAACTTGGCTCATGCTGATTTATTTGGCTTGGTTGTTTATTGTCACTTTCAGTAGCGACATCCCTAACCCCAGCATGCTAACGCTTGCTGTATTAGCAGGCTTACCTGTGATCTACATCACAGCAAGCAATTCCCCTCATTTATCTAGCACATGGGCTCCATTACGCATGATGCTTTTCCTCGGTGCAATTGGTTTAGCTCTGTGGGGTTTATGGCAAGTAATTGCTAAAATTGGTTATGGCTTTCCTGTCGGCCCACTTGTGGATCGCAATGCTTTTGCCGCACTCATGAATTTATTATGGTTTCCAGCAACTTATTTATTCTTAACCAATACCAACTCTCGCAGCAAAGCAGCGATATACGGAGCAGGATTATTCATTATTAATATGGCGTTATTCGCCACGGCTTCACGTGGAGGAATTGTAACTTGGCTATTACTACTACCAGTATTACTATGGGCAGGCTGGGGTTATACAAAAGCAAAATGGTGGGTTGCCGCGATACCTTTAATCGCCTTCGGTGCTTATATCGCAAGCATGAACTTAGGCTCCGATACCAATATCGCCAATCGCAGTTTCGCACTCAGCCAGGACGCATCCACAGGCGCACGGCTGTTAATGTGGCAATCCGCACTACATATGTTGTGGGCACACCCTTTTACTGGCACAGGCTGGGGTACGTTTACGGGAATTTACCCCGCTTTTCGCTCACCACTGGAAAACACAACTGCTGGCGTTTTTGCCCACAATGATTATTTACAATTAGGTACTGAAGGTGGTGCGATCACACCAATACTACTCTTACTTATTTTGCTCGGCATACTATGGCAGTTACGCCGCAGCGTTAAACTCAGCATTACAGCGGCAGGGCTGGAAAGCACTGCGCTGCTATTAGGTGTGTTAGCAATTTTTATTCATGCTGGTTTAAATTTCATTTTCTATTTTGCGTTCATGAACATCATTGCAGGACTATACCTTGCCCGTGCCGCCCAGCTCACCGAAACGCCCCGTATAATCACATTACCCAGCCTGGCTCAAATCAGTAAACCCGTAAAACGCATAATGGCTGGATTTATTATCCTGCTCGCAGCCACGCCATTTGTCCTGCACCTTATTGCACAAGCCTGCTTAACAGGATCACAACCTGGTTTAAAGGTATTGCAAGTTGTTAAACCTAACATTAACGCTTACGATATTGCCAAACTGATTACCGCCATTCATCCGCAAGAGGGCATTGCGCAGGAAGTTATGCTGCAAATTACCGAAGCTGGTTTAGCTAATAGTGATGGTATTAGTATGACTGGAGGAAATTTTCAACTGGAATTATTGAATGAAACATTAGCCCGCTTTGACCAGGTTCGCGCCCAAACCGCTAACAACCCCAACATTGGCGTGCGTGAGGTCAAGATACTAGTAGCAAACCAATCAATACTCCCAACAGGTGTAGCTTATGCCAAAGCGCATAGCATCATTACCGCCAACCTAAAGGCTGATCCCTATCATGCGAATAGCTATATTGCGCTGGCTCGATTACAAGTTGCAGAAGGACACCGTGCCGATGCCATCAACACCCTGCAACAAGCAACCCATCACATTCTCACCCGCCGTGACCATCAGTTATTAAACGTAGAAACCTTACGCCAGCTCGCTGCACCTAAGATCATTCCCGAACTGGATGCTATCGAGAAAAAATTGCATGCCGTACGTTCAGATTCAGAAACTGGAAAGCCGCTTATTCTTGCACCACACTTTAGCGAAGATATTGATGCACAACTGCAGGCAATTGCAAATGGGCTCAACGTAATCCCTAAATGAGTTCATCATTGCCATCGTTTTGAATAGCGCACTAGAAACCGCTAGTCAAAAGCTTCGGGGTCGGTTCTAACATTCCAGCAGATTGGTTTGTCATACTTATAATTACCCACTTCACAACAGTGAACATCCCATAACATTCCCTCATCACATCTCAACGCCACTAATTTTATCGGTATAATGACAATTCAATTAATACGTTCGTCACGGATTACTGTCATGTTGAACATAAAAAAATTAGATACACTTACCGCAGAATTTCAATCTGAACTGGATCGTCTGCTGGCGTTTGAAAGTGAACAGGATACGGCCATTGAGCGTACGGTCGAGGACATATTGCGCCACGTGCGTCATGAAGGCGATGCGGCAGTGCTGGAATACACCAAGCGCTTTGACCGGCTGGATGTCGCGACCATGGCGGAACTAGAATTGCCTGTAGAGCGCTTGCAATCAGCGCTAGACAATCTGCCGGCAGATCAACGCACCGCGCTTGAAGCGGCTGCGCAACGTGTACGCAGCTATCATGAGCATCAAGTCATGACTTCATGGACATACGAAGAAGCCGATGGCACCGTGCTGGGACAACAAATTACTGCACTGGATCGCGTGGGTTTGTATGTGCCGGGTGGTAAAGCAGCCTATCCATCCTCGGTATTGATGAATGCGATCCCTGCCAAAGTCGCGGGCGTAGCTGAATTGATCATGGTGGTACCTACACCAGACGGCATACAAAATGAGTTGGTACTGGCAGCAGCAGCTGTAGCAGGTGTCACCCGTGTATTCACTATCGGTGGCGCGCAAGCTGTAGCTGCACTTGCTTATGGCACGGCGACCATCCCTCAGGTGGACAAAATCGTAGGGCCTGGTAATGCTTATGTCGCCTCAGCAAAACGCCGCGTGTTCGGCACTGTGGGCATAGACATGGTAGCAGGACCATCCGAAATTCTGATTATTTGCGATGGCAAAACCAATCCTGACTGGATCGCGATGGATTTGTTCTCGCAAGCCGAACATGACGAACTTGCGCAGTCTATTCTGCTTTGCCCTGATGCGGACTATATCGAGCAAGTGATGGTCAGCATCAATAAATTATTACCCGAAATGCCTCGCCATGAAGTGATTGCCACTTCGTTGCGTGACCGCGGCATTTTAATCAAGGTGCAAGATCTGGACGAAGCCGTGAAAATTGCCAATTACATTGCACCTGAGCATTTGGAATTATCCATGGATGATGCAGATGTGTGGGCAAAAAAAATCAAACACGCGGGTGCGATATTCATGGGACGTAACACTTGCGAAGCCATTGGCGATTATTGCGCCGGGCCTAACCACGTGTTGCCTACTTCACGCACAGCGCGGTTCTCCAGCCCGCTGGGTGTGTATGATTTCCAGAAACGTTCAAGTCTCATTCAAGTTTCTGCCCAAGGTGCAAACACGTTAGGACAAATCGCAACCACGCTTGCGTATGGCGAAGGTCTGCAAGCACACGCACGTTCAGCCGAGTACCGCATGACGACAAAATCATGAGTCGTTACTGGAGCGCGATTACCCACAAGCTCACTCCGTATGTACCGGGTGAGCAACCCAAGCTGGACAATTTGGTGAAGCTGAACACCAATGAAAGCCCCTACCCGCCAAGTCCGCGGGTGACGGAGGCATTTCATGAGAACATCCCCAATCAATTGCAACTCTATCCGGATCCTAACAGCACGGCATTGCGCACAGCAATTGCTGAATATCACAATGTAGACATAAGCAATGTATTCGTCGGTAATGGTTCAGATGAAGTCTTAGCGCATGCTTTTCATGCATTGCTAAAACATGAATCGCCAATATTATTCCCTGACATTACCTATAGCTTTTATCCCGTCTACTGTGGCTTGTATGACATAGCGCACACACTGGTACCGCTAACTGAGGATTTCCAGATTCGGGTGGATGATTATATGCGCCCTAATGGCGGCATTATTTTCCCTAACCCGAATGCACCAACGGGATGCCCCGTAGCTCTAGCTGATATTGAACGTTTGCTGATTGCCAACCCCGATAGCGTGGTGGTGATAGATGAAGCCTATGTTGATTATGGCGCGGATTCCGCGGTCAATTTAATTACCAAATATCCGCAACTATTAGTCGTCCACACCTTCTCCAAATCACGTGGTTTGGCGGGGTTACGTGTGGGTTATGCGGTAGGCAATAGCGAGCTAATAGACGGACTAACGCGCGTCAAAGACAGCTTCAACTCCTATCCGTTAGGCAAATTAGCACAAATCGGTTCAGCAGCAGCTATACAAGATATCGAATATTTTGAATCTACTTGCGAACAAGTTATAGCTACCCGCGAACAGATGATTACGGATTTGATCATACTGGGCTTTAACGTGCTGCCATCTGCCGCAAACTTTGTATTTGCCAGCCATCCACAGCACGATGGCGCAACACTCACTGCCAAACTGCGTGAACGCAGCATCATTGTCAGACATTTCCGCAACCCTGAACGTATTGCGCCATTTATGCGTATTACGGTGGGCACAGACGAACAATGTGCTATATTAATCAATGCACTTACTGAAATTCTCACTCAAACTACTGAATAACCACCATGCGCACAGCCGAAGTGACTCGTAATACGCTGGAAACCCAGATTAGCGTTGCCATTAACCTAGATGGCACAGGCGTTAGCCGTTTTAATACTGGCGTTCCTTTTTTAGACCACATGATGGATCAAATTGCCCGCCACGGCGTGATTGATATTGCCATAGATGCCGTAGGTGATTTGCATATAGATGCACACCATACCGTTGAGGATATCGGCATTACCTTGGGACAGGCATTTGCCAAGGCTATCGGTGACAAAAAAGGAGTGCGCCGTTATGGGCACGCCTATGTACCGCTGGATGAGGCGCTATCCCGTGTAGTTCTAGATTTATCAGGACGACCTGGACTGGAATATCACGTTACATTTACTCGTGCTTCCATAGGCGACTTTGATGTAGACTTATTCCATGAGTTTTTTCAGGGATTTATCAACCATGCGGGTGTAACCTTGCATATTGATAATTTGCGTGGCAATAACGCACATCATCAAGCAGAAACCATATTCAAGGCATTTGGTCGTGCATTGCGCATGGCGGTTGAGCCAGATCCGCGTATGGGCGGTGTAATGCCTTCTACCAAAGGATGTTTGTAGCATGGCTGTTGATATTGCAGTAATCGATTATGGCATGGGCAATTTACGCTCAGTCTCAAAAGCACTAGAACACGTCGCCCCTGCTGCCAGCGTTGCTGTTACTGCTGACCCTGAAGTGATCCTAACCGCTGGGCGCGTAGTGTTTCCAGGAGTAGGTGCAATGGGTGACTGCATGGCTGAATTGGATCAGCGTGGTTTGATCGACGTAGTCAAACAAGCCGCTGCCAGCAAGCCTTTTTTAGGAATTTGTCTGGGCATGCAAATGCTGTTTGAGCATAGCGAAGAAGGTGATGTCGCGGGTTTGGGTATTTTGCCTGGACGCGTATTGCGCTTCCCTGCTGAAGCCATGTTTGATAATCGCAATGAGCGCCTGAAAGTCCCGCACATGGGCTGGAACGAAGTTCATCAAGCGGTGCCACACCCAATGTGGAATGGCATTACTGATGGCGCACGGTTTTATTTTGTACACAGCTATTATGTAGAAGCGGGCAATCCCGAACTGGTTTCTGCGTTCACGCTCTACCCTTTCCCATTTACCTGCGCAGTTGCGCACAACAATATTTTCGCGGTGCAATTCCACCCGGAAAAGAGCCAGGCGGCTGGTTTAACGCTGCTTGGTAATTTTGTAACCTGGGAAGGCAATGTTGCCCCCAACCAATGTGACACATTCAATACTGAATGCGCCCTTTAACCAACTGATTTATATATTATTTCATCATGTTAATTATCCCTGCGATAGACCTAAAAGACGGTCACTGTGTACGCCTCAAACAAGGTTTAATGGAAGAGTCTACTGTATTCAGCGAAGACCCTGCCGAAATGGCACGCCACTGGTTAGCACAAGGTGCACAACGCTTGCATCTGGTTGACTTGAATGGCGCATTTGCAGGAAAACCTGTAAATGGCGCAGCCATACGTTCCATCGTTGATGCAGTTGGCATCGATATCCCAGTACAACTGGGTGGTGGCATACGCGATCTGGATACCATCTCGACCTATTTGGACAGCGGCATACGCTATGTCATTATCGGAACTGCTGCCGTGAAAACCCCAGGCTTCCTGCACGATGCCTGCAATGCTTTCCCAGGACAAATCATCGTTGGCCTGGATGCCAAGGACGGCAAAGTCGCAGTGGATGGCTGGTCTAAGCTGACGCAGCATGATGTCATTGATCTGGCGATAAAATTCCAGGATTATGGTGTCGAAGGTGTTATCTATACCGATATAGGCCGGGATGGCATGTTAAGCGGCGTAAACATCGAAGCCACAGTCAAGTTAGCGCAAGCGTTGACTATCCCTATCATTGCCAGTGGCGGCATCACTAACCTCGACGATGTCCGTAATTTATGCGCAGTAGAACATGAGGGAATTATGGGTGCTATCACTGGACGTGCGATTTACGAAGGCACACTAGATTTCCAAGCAGCGCAGGCATTGGCTGATGAATTGTCAGGTGTCTGATGGGACTCGCTAAACGCATTATTCCCTGCCTGGATGTTAACGCGGGGCGCGTGGTCAAAGGGGTCAATTTCGTCGATTTACGTGATGCCGGCGATCCAGTTGAAATCGCACGCCGCTATGACCGAGAAGGTGCAGATGAGCTAACCTTTCTCGATATTACTGCCAGCTCAGATCAACGCGATTTAATCCTCCCCATCATTGAAGCTGTTGCTTCTGAAGTGTTTATACCGCTGACTGTCGGTGGTGGTGTACGTGAAGTCAACGATGTCCGCCGCCTGCTCAATGCTGGCGCGGACAAAGTCAGCATCAATACTACAGCAGTCAACAACCCACAAATGGTAGCCGATGCTGCTGCGCGCTTTGGCTCGCAATGCATAGTTGTAGCGATTGACGCAAAAACCAATGCAGATGGTCGTTGGGAAGTATTCACTCATGGCGGACGTACTGCCACAGGCCTTGATGTAGTCGAGTGGGCATTTAAAATGCAGGAGCTGGGAGCTGGGGAGATTCTGCTTACCAGCATGGACAGAGACGGCACCAAAAGCGGCTTTAATCTTGCACTAACTCGCGCTGTATCAGATGCGCTCAACATTCCCGTTATCGCCAGTGGCGGCGTCGGCACATTACAACATCTTGCAGATGGTGTCATACAAGGCCATGCGGATGCGGTGCTGGCTGCCAGCATTTTCCACTTTGGCGAATACAGCATACACGAAGCCAAATTGCACATGATGCAAAATGGCATAGAAGTCCGGCTATGAGCGTACAAGATAGTTATTTAAGCAAAGTTAACTGGTCAGCTGATGGCTTGGTGCCAGTCATTGCTCAGGATATGCACACCAACGAAGTACTCATGGTCGCATGGATGAACCGTGAAGCGCTTAAACGTACCGTGGAACTAGGTGAAGTGGTGTACTGGTCACGGTCACGCAAGAAACTCTGGCATAAAGGTGAAGAGTCGGGTCATATCCAGAAAGTTCATGAAATCCGCCTGGATTGTGATGAAGACGTATTACTCATTAAAATCGAACAAATCGGCGGCATTAGTTGTCACACTGGCAGACATGATTGTTTTTTCCAGAAATTGGTTGACCATGAATGGCAAATTACTGAGCCTGTATTAAAAGACCCAGCGGAAATTTACAAAAAATGAGCGAAATATTAAATCGAGTTGCTGCTACGCTGGAAGCACGCAAAATCAGCACAGCGGATAGTTCTTACGTTGCCAGCTTATACGCCAAAGGACTGGACAGCATACTCAAGAAAGTTGCAGAAGAGGCCGCAGAAACCATCATGGCAGCGAAAGATGGTGATAAGCAGCACATCGTTTATGAAGTAGCCGATTTATGGTTTCATACGATGATCTTATTGGCGCAACAAGGCTTGGGACCTCAAGACATACTTAATGAACTGGCACGCCGTGAAGGGGTATCAGGTCATACTGAAAAAGCCGCACGCAAGGAGAATTGATGAGCGATTGTATTTTTTGCAAAATCGTTGCTGGTGCATTACCTAGTAAAAAAGTTTACGAAGATGATGAAATCATTGCATTCCATGATATTCATCCTATTGCACCCGTGCATATTTTAATTATTCCCAAGGCGCACATAGTATCTTTGTCTGAATGCGAGAATAATCATCAAGCTTTGCTTGGACGAATGTTATTATTAGCACCTCAACTGGCACGTGAACATGGCCTGGAAACTGGTTTCCGCACCATGATCAACACAGGTCGTGGTGGTGGTCAGGAAGTATTCCACCTACACATACATATTTTTGGCGGCGGCGACAAACTCGCCCGTACTTAATTTAAGGAGACATCATGGGTAGCTTTAGCATTTGGCATTGGTTAATCGTATTGGCCATCGTTTTGGTCATATTTGGTACTAAAAAACTGCGCAACATTGGCAGCGACGTTGGCGGCGCAGTGAAAAATTTCAAAGACGCTATGAAAGAAGGCGACCAAAGCCAGATCGACAGCACACGCACCGGGCAGACCATAGACGGTGAAGTGAAAGAAAAAACTAAGAGCTGATATGTTTGACATAGGCTTTTCCGAAATTGTTCTCATTGGGGTAGTCGCCTTAGTCGTTATAGGCCCAGAGCGACTCCCTAAAGTGGCACGCACTGCAGGATTATTAATTGGACGTATGCAACGCTACATGGCCTCAGTCAAGGCTGATATCAGTCAAGAAATCCAGCTTGATGAATTGAAGCGCAGCGGCGAAGCATTCAAACAAAGCCTTAGCGACACAGAACAACACATTAGCCATGAAATTCACGATACTACACAGGCAATAACAGCGGACTATAGCCATCATGAAACGCCAGTAGCTGAGACAGACACGCCAGCTGAAATTGTCCCAGAGCAAATACAAGGCGAGCTAGCGCTAGATATCCCTGCCGATACAAACACCACTACACATAAAACGCATGACCACGCCTGATAATCAAGATACATTTATTTCACATCTGATAGAACTACGAAACCGCATCATTCGTGCGTTATTGGCATTCATTCTGGTTTTTATAGGTTTGTTTCACTGGGCGAACAATATCTACACCCTACTTGCACAGCCGTTATTACACGCACTACCTAAAGGCGGTCAACTAATCGCAACCGAAGTCACTGCCCCATTCTTTGTGCCTATCAAAGTCACTATGATGGCCGCTTTTCTTATTGCACTTCCTTACATACTCTACCAAATGTGGGCATTCATCGCCCCTGGTTTATACTCACACGAAAAGAAAATTGGCATACCGCTTATCATCGCCAGCGTTGTCTTGTTCTTGTGCGGCATGTCATTTGCCTACTTCCTGGTATTCCCTGTTGTGTTTGGATTTATTGCAGGGGTAGCGCCTGTTGGTGTTGCAGTAATGACCGACATAGGCAAGTACTTAGACTTTGTCATGACCATGTTCATGGCATTCGGCATTACATTTGAAGTCCCTGTCGTGGTAGTACTGTTAGTCAAGGTTGGCTTTGTCAGTGTCGCTAAATTGCGTGACATTCGACCCTACGTCATCGTCGGTGCTTTTGTCATAGGCGCAATTTTCACCCCTCCTGACATGGTGTCACAAATCATGCTCGCCGTACCTTTATGGCTGCTGTATGAGTTGGGCATACTCGTCGCCAGTCTCGTTACTCGTCCAGCAGCAGATGAAGATACGTATCAGCCATTATCAGAGGCTGAAATGGAACAAGAACTAGATAATATGGATAAGCACTAACACAGTGCAATTGCACATAAATAGTGCTTTATTTTCATAAATTCACTATTTAGGTGCGATTTATCAATTATAAAAATAAACAACATTGATTAATAACGATTAATTTTCTGGCTCGATTTTTGCTTTTTTCTATCCCCATTGTCACAAGGAGATAGTATGGAAAATCTTAAAGTCAGTAACGATGTTTTATTTATTTTGCTCGGTGCCATCATGGTACTCGCCATGCATGCCGGGTTTGCTTTTCTTGAACTGGGTACAGTCCGCCGCAAAAACCGGGTTAACGCACTAGTTAAAATCCTCGCTGATTTTTCCATTTCAACTATTGCCTATTTTTTCATAGGTTATGGGGTTGCGTATGGCGTACATTTTTTTCATGGATCAGACATCCTCATAGCCAAAAACGGCTATGAATTGGTCAAATTTTTCTTTCTGCTTACCTTCGCTGCCGCCATTCCCGCCATCATTTCAGGCGGCATAGCTGAACGCGCGAAATTCGGCCCTCAACTTGCAGCGACCTTTATACTGGTTGGTCTGGTTTATCCATTTTTTGAAGGCATAGCTTGGAACAATCACTACGGTATACAGGACTGGCTGAAACTACAATTCGGCGCCAACTTTCACGACTTCGCCGGCTCTGTTGTAGTTCACGCAATGGGCGGATGGATAGCACTTGCCGCCGTATTATTACTAGGCGCCAGACATGGACGTTACCGCAAGAATGGCGAAGTAGCGGCACACCCTCCTTCCAGCATCCCTTTCCTTGCACTGGGCTCATGGATACTCATCGTTGGCTGGTTTGGTTTCAATGTTATGTCCGCGCAAAGCATAGACAAAATCAGCGGTCTGGTTGCCATCAATTCACTCATGGCCATGGTTGGTGGCACGCTCACTGCATTGCTGGTGGGTCGTAACGATCCTGGCTTTGTGCATAACGGCGCATTAGCGGGTCTGGTTGCCGTCTGCGCAGGTTCTGATTTAATGCATCCACTTGGTGCTTTAATCACTGGTGGTGTCGCTGGTGCATTATTTGTATGGATGTTCACTATCACCCAAAACAAGTGGAAAATCGATGATGTATTAGGTGTATGGCCACTACACGGCTTATGTGGCACCTGGGGTGGTTTAGCGGCTGGCATATTCGGCTCAACCGCTATGGGTGGGCTAGGTGGCGTATCCTTCATGGCGCAGCTTATAGGCACGTTGGGCGCTATTGCCGTGGGACTCGCAGGCGGATTCATAGTCTATGGCACACTAAAACGACTGGTGGGGATACGTCTGGATCAGGAAGAAGAGTTCAATGGTGCGGATTTAAGCATACATAAAATTTCTGCCACTGCTGAACATGACGGAAACTGGTAATCAGGAGTTATTTACCAGTTTTATAATCTCATCCAGTGCCAGCATTGCCCAGCTTATGACCGCATCTCGCCCCAATCCATCGGAGGCTAATGCAGCCACAGCCAGGCGAGCGCTGGCACTGATGCGTAATGCACTGACTGCAACATCATCTCGTAAGCCACAGGGAACGGGCTGACCAAGCTGAAACCGTAATCCACTTGAGCAAGTTTCCGATAATTGCTTATAAATGGATAGAGTTTGAGCTTGCGTCAATGGCTGCGCATCACGATAAAGTACAAATGATAAGATAGTTTGCTCACTATCCCATGCTGCACAATCTCTTTGCAGTTTAGGCACAGCCAACAATTCAAATTCAGCATGCTGAACAAGCTTGCTGTGTATTGCTGCCGAAAAATTAGCAAAAAACGCTAGCACTTCACCGCTATCCAACTTAGCAAAAGCATGCATTTCATACAATGCTGCTCGCCAGCGCAAATACAATCCATGATTACTTGCTGGCTGATTAAGCCCACTGACATCAAATCCTCGCGGCCAATCGAGCGGATGTGATGTCGCCTGTAAACCAACAGGAACTGGAAAACGTTGCCACTGCTGTGCAACATTTTGCGGAATCAATATCGCACCAGAAAAACAGGGGCCAGTGATGAATTTAGACCCCGTCACCACTACCACGTAGTCTTTTTGCAAATAAGATTGCAGCGTCGCAGGAGCTAATCGGAATTGGCTGGCATCGACCAACACAGTAATCTGTTCAGGATATCGCGCTTGCAAGCTGGCAACACACGCAAGGCTGGGCGCCATCATGCCCGTTTTTGACACATCAATCAGATTGATCAATACGTGCTGCTGCTGGGCAATGGCGGCAGATGCTGCCGCGTCTATATCAGCATCAATCAATGCACTGTCACGTGGATGACCATTTTGTTCACGCAACGCTACGGTCGCAAGTAACAGACGGTCATGTACTAACGCTGCTGCCACACCACTGCCAGTTTCTTCTGGCGCAACCATGATGGTTGCCAATACTTGCTGATTCACGGCCTGTACATATTGCGCGACGATATGATGTGCATCCGTACCTGAAGCCGCAAAAACCACATCTACATCATCATTCACACCAACAAAATTACGCAACTGCTGACGCATGTCGTTCCACGCCTGCTCATCACTGATCTGATTGGCCAACCGATTGACTTCATCCCATGCATCTGCAGAAATCACCGAGGCGGTAGACGAACCCAAGGCGATTAAATTACCATCCGGCTGCACTGTACAGCCATATTGATTCCGCCCTGTTACGGGGTCGGGTACGATACGCCTATCACCACCTGCGGCCAGCCATTGCGATGTTGTTAATTTCAATGCACGCTACTCGCAGTGACTAATAAATCATAGAACGCCCGGAATACTTTATGCATGTGCGGCTGTTTGTAAGGAAACATCTCCACATCATCCATGGCATGCACCACCATATTGCTATCTATTTCAAAAATCAAAAGTTCACCTTGCGCTGTTTCTGCGCAATCTATACCGACATAATCCAGCCCCGTAGCCGCCGCAATCGCACTTAGCGCTTGTGCATGACGCACGGCAAAGTCATCATCGAACTTTGCCATTGCCTGCGCTTCTTCATCACGATTTACCGCATTTTCTGTCATCTCCGCATTCAGATAATGCACCATCCAATGCTTGGAAATCGCCAGATGACACAAGTAAGGTTTTCCACGCATCAGTACAATGCGATATTTTCTATATCGCCCTGCTGCATCGCTGTAATCAACAAACTTTGCCAGATAAAAATCATCACCGGCCTGTTCAAGTAAATATTTGGCAAGTTCATCACCCGTAGTTATCCGCGCCAGCCCTCTCCCCGCATGGGAGTCAACCGGCCGAACTATCACAGGATAATCAAGCGCATCAACCCATTCCGACAGGGACAGAACGCCTGCCGCCAAATCCATCAACTGCGCTCTGGTCACACGCACTGTTTGTGGCATAACAATGTTGGGCTCGTATTGCAGCGCCGCACTGACTTGATCACGGGCAACAGCCGCAATTTCAGCAGGCAAGTTCAGCACCGGGCGTGGCCAGATGCCGATAAAGCTGTCGATAAATGCCAGCAATGCCTGATTTTTATCAGATTCACCCACAGCCACAAACAGTACATCGTGCTCAGGCACCCATTCAGGCAGGGGCAGACTGGTATCAACATACAACAGACTAAGTTCGACATTCTCGTCGGCCACCAGAAACTCCACCGGTGTATTCGACATCAAATCGCCAGGCCCCATCATCACCAACAAGCGCAGCGGTGTGTCACCCGCCTTATCCTGAACTTGGTATAACTGTTGTATTTTCAATGCTTCTGCTTGCGCCATCAGCCCCATCTCGGGGTTATGCATCAACTGAAATAACGTAGCCATATCCATCAAGGCATGTGCTGCCTGAGGATATTCCGCAACATAGGCTAGCAGATCTGTGCCCAGCGGCGTCAAGTCTTCACCATGTAACGCCATCCGCATCAGCGTCGGCAATCCAATCAACTTGGGTGGGTCAGATTCATACACCTGCATCAACGCATGCCAATTTCGTGTCATACACCAGCTCCTGTTAATTCCGCGCCGAATTTCAATACACCCGCAACCAGTGCATCCATATCTTGCTGCGCTGCCCGATGATTTACCAGCGCAGCACGTATGACCAATTTGCCATTGATAGTAGTCGTGGAAGGGGCTACATGACCAGCTAATTGTAATTGGGTCACTATCTCAGCATTGATAGCATCACTGGCATCATAACGAAAACACACGACATTCAATGACACGGGCGCTGCCAGAATCAATTGTGGCTGCGCCTTAATAAGCTGTTGCAGATACTGCGCCAGCTCACAGGTATAGGCAATACTGGCGCCGATCTTATCGGCACCATACACTTGCAACGTAAACCATGTTTTTAGTGCGCGAAATCCTCGCGATAAATCAGGACCGTAATCACACGGCCACGGCGAGCCAGCCGCCATACCACAGGCTTCACGACGTAAATAAGCTGCGGGAGTAGCAAACGTCTCATAATGCTGCGTACCATCACGCACGATGACAAAGCCGGCATCGTAAGGCACTTGCCCCCACTTATGAAAATCGAACGCCACTGAATCAGCGCGCTCCAATCCCTGTAAACGCGGCCGCAAGCCCGGCGACAACATCGCCAGCGCACCATAGGCGCCATCGATATGGAACCAAAGCTGGTGTTGCTGCGCGACATCTGCCAGCACAGGCAAATCATCTATTGCGCCGACATCAACAGAACCCGCAGTACCGATCAGCATGAACGGCACATAGCCTTGCGCCAAATCTTCAGCAATCGCAGTTTGCAATTTCGCCACATCCATAGAGAACTCGGCGTTCAGCGGAATGATACGCAACGCATCTATGCCCAGCCCGGATAAATCCATTGCTTGGGCAATGCAGCCATGCGCTCCCGCCGAGGTGTAAGCTACCAAACGCTGCTGCACCTGATTCACACCCACATTCCGCACTGCCGCACCCAATGCCGTTTTCCGCGCCACCAGCACAGCAATAAAATTCGCCATCGACGTACCGGTCACGAATAGACCACTGGCTGTTTCGGGGAAGCCAAACAAATCCCGCACCCAGTGCAATATCTGCTGTTCAACCAGCACAGGAACCTGATTACGTCCACCCACATTCGCGTTCAACCCTGCCGCCAGCATTTCTGCCAGCATGCCCACTGGTGTACCCGCGCCATGCACCCAACCCATAAAACCCGGATGCGCGTTGCCAATAGCATAAGGCAATATCGCCTGCATGAAGGTATCGTGAACTACCGCCAAATCCTGTCCCTCTATGGGCATATCCGCATCAAACTCATGACGCACAGCATCAGGCGCAGGCTGCCACACGGGGCGCTCACGTAAATTTTCCAGGTAATCAAACATGTCATCGAGCATACGATGACCTTGCTGACGCAACGCCAGCCACTCTTCTTTATTATGTGGATCTAAACTTGACAACACCGACTCCTAGGACAAGCCATACTGTTTTAATTTGCGATATAAAGTACGCTCGCTCATCCCCAATATATCAGCCACGTTACGCCTGTGTCCATGGTGGATTTTTAGTAACTCAGCGATATAGTCTGCTTCCAGTTGGGTAATAGGAATACCAGCCACCACTTTCTGCATTTCCTGAACCGTACCGGAGTTGGGCAATACGGGACTAGCATCAATTTGCGGCGCGTTATTCAATGAACTACCCAGCACAATTTGTTCCGCATCTATTACGCTGTTATTGCATATCGCCACTGCACGCAACAGAATATTCCGCAACTCACGCACGTTGCCAGGAAAATCATACGCCATCAGCTTATCCAGCGCTCTGTCAGTCAGCTTGCAACGCGGCGCACCGGCTTCGGTAATGCGTTTCAGCATGGTTTCAGCCAATGCAGGAATATCTATACGACGCTCACGCAAGCTGGGTAACCGTAAATCTATTCCAGCAATACGATAATATAAATCCAGACGATATTGCCCCGTCTCCGCCATATCCAGCAGATTACGATTGGTTGCGGCAACGATGCGCACATCTGCTGTTAGTGTTTCCGTACCGCCCATGCGCCGATACTCACCGCTCTCCAGCACTCGCAATAACTTGGCCTGCATGGTTAACGGTATTTCACCTGCCTCATCCAGAAATAAGGTACCGCCATGCGCTAATTCAAACAAACCTTGCTTGCGTCCGATACAGCCGGTAAAAGCACCACGCTCATGGCCAAACAGCTCGTCCTCAAACATGGTTTCTGTAATCGCTGCACAATTGATCGCCACAAATGGCTTATCGTGCCGGCTAGAGCGTTTATGCAAATATTGCGCTGCCAGCTCCTTGCCAACACCGCTCTCACCCAGCAGCAATACTGACGCTTCAGACTCTGCCACGCGCGCCAGCATTTCCACACAATGCAAAAATGCAGGTGAATGCCCTACCATGCGCATCTCGTCACAATTAAGTTCATCAGGATTAGCGATAGGCACGATCAATTCACCCAGATAGCGCACGCCCACCTCACCCATAATCGGATGTCCTTTGATACGAGCATATTCAGGTCGATGATGACGATCAAAATGAGTATGTATCACCTCATGCTGCTTGGCAGTACTGAATACCGCCTGATGAGGACAATCTTCACCATGTTGGTGACAGGGCACATCCGAACGATGCGAGACTTCATAGCAATGCTTGCCAACTATTTCCTGCTGCGAGATACCATAATTTTCACAATAAGCCTGATTGGCACCCACTATCTGATATTGCTCATCAATCAGCACGAAAGGTGCAGATTGTACCTCCAGCAAAGAAAGTAACTCCGGGCTTAATTTAGTGTCCACTGCGACCTCCCTGACAAAATGTCATGACAATCTCCACATCATAATATGACACCCGCCATTATGTCATGACAAATATCAGTATCCACGAGAATAGTTTTAAATATTCCTTTAAAAACATGGATATAAATTCTGGCACAGAAGCTGCTAATAAGAATCATATTAATCACAACAAGGAGCGCATCATGGCACATATTGTAATTTTAGGCGCAGGTATAGGCGGTATGCCCATGGCCTATGAAATGAAAGAACTTGCGCGCAAAGAAGATACCGTCACTGTTATTTCCAACTCAGACACCTTCCAATTCACGCCATCCAATCCATGGGTGGGTGTGAACTGGCGTGATCGCAGTGACATCACCTTTCCGATTGCGCCGTACTTAGCCAAAAAGGGAATCAACTTTATTCCTCATGGCGCGACGAAATTACATCCAGAACAGAACCAGATTGCATTAGCTAACGGTGACATTGTTAACTATGACTACCTGATTATTGCCACCGGACCCAAACTTGCATTTGATGAAATTCCAGGCTTGGGACCTGATGGACATACTCACTCCATCTGCCATGTTGATCATGCAACGAAATCAGGTAATGAGTGGGATGCATTCTGTGCCAACCCTGGCCCCATTGTTGTAGGCGCAGTACAAGGTGCATCCTGTTATGGCCCGGCTTATGAGTATGCATTCATCATGGAAACTGATTTACGTAAACGTAAAGTTCGTGACAAAGTCCCCATGACTTTTGTTACTGCTGAACCCTACATAGGTCATCTTGGTCTCGGTGGCGTCGGCGATTCCAAAGGTATCTTGGAATCCAGTATGCGTGACCGTCATATCAAGTGGATATGCAACGCCAAAGTCACCAAAGTTGAAGCGGGCAAAATGTTTGTCACCGAACACAACGATGATGGTACTGTGAAAAAAGAACATGAACTGCCATTTAACTATTCGATGATGCTGCCTGCATTTAAAGGTATAGATGCGGTATTCGGGATTGAAGGATTAACCAATCCACGCGGCTTCATTGTTGCTGATCCTTACCAGCGCAATCCTAAATATAAAAACATATTCTCAGTTGGTGTTTGCGTAGCAATACCACCGGTAGAAGTTACACCAGTGCCGACAGGCACGCCAAAAACGGGCTACATGATAGAAAGTATGGTCACGGCTACCGCGCATAACATACGCAGCCTGTTAGATGGTGAAGAACCTACGGAGAAAGCAACCTGGAATGCAATCTGTCTGGCAGACTTTGGCGATAGCGGCGCAGCATTTGTGGCATTACCGCAAATACCACCACGCAATGTCAACTGGTTCAAAGAAGGTAAATGGGTACACTTAGCCAAAATCGCGTTTGAAAAATATTTCATCCGCAAAATGAAAAACGGCACATCAGAGCCGTTATATGAAAAATACATGTTGAGTGCATTAGGCATCAAAAAACTGAAATAACCCACCACACCCAACACTAAAGATTTAAACTTTTCTCCGAACACCTACCAAGTATCGTGCTAATTGGTAGGTGTCTTTTTATCTAGCTACTAACCCTTCAGGGTAAAACTGAAATCATCCCGCTCTGCCACCGCGTCAGCAATAATTTCCAGCAGCAACCAATAATCTTCACCCATCGCATCACGGCTCACACCAGGTTTTTCCCAGACCAGCGCCAATGGACCATCCACCTCGGTTAGCACATCCCATAATGCATCCATATTCTTGCCAAAGTGTTCTGGAAAATCAAAAGCAAATGCAATTTGATCGTAAAAACTACTCAGGCTGGTCACACCATTTAGTTGGCAAGTTTTCATAAGCACGCTGGCACCTCTGTGTAAGTTTGATAATGATCAACGCTAACAAAACGTTGCCCTATACTAGAAAAAATGAGCCGTTTTGCGCCACGATGACCGCCATGATAATCCAGATCAGCTTCACGCCATTGGCCACGAGGGAGCTGCCGTTCATAGTTGGAAAATCTGTCACCACCTATACTTTTACCCCGCAATGCAGGCACATCCCATAAATCATGTCCACGCTGCCAACCCATACTGACCGCATCACGCTTGGTCACAAACTTGTCCGGCAGGTTATGCGTCGTATTCAACGCGGTCAAAATTTGTGTTAATTCAAACACATCCACGCCGGGGTGCAAACGGGTATTCAACTGCACCACCACGGACTGGCATGATGGTGCAGCATACACCGTTGTTGATAACAATGCTGCACATAGCGTGAGTATTAATCTCACAAAGTCTCCCCAGCAAAATCTGCCAGACGCGAACGCTCGCCACGCGCCAGCGTAATATGCCCGCCATGCTCCCAACCTTTAAACCTATCAACCACATAGGTCAGACCAGAACTGCCTTCGGTCAGGTATGGCGTATCTATTTGTGAAATGTTACCTAAACACACCACCTTAGTACCAGGGCCAGCACGGGTAATCAACGTTTTCATCTGTTTGGGCGTGAGATTCTGCGCCTCATCAATGATGAGGTATTTATTCAGGAAAGTACGCCCGCGCATGAAGTTCAGTGATTTAACCTTGATACGGGTACGTATCAAATCCTGCGTTGCCGCCCGTCCCCACTCACCCGTGGCTTCGTCATTCTTATTAAGCACATCCAGATTGTCCTCCAGCGCACCCATCCACGGATTCATCTTCTCCTCTTCGGTACCCGGCAGGAAACCAATATCTTCGCCCACTGGCACTGTCACCCGTGTCATGATGATTTCAGTATAACGCTTGTGTTCCAGCGTCTGCATCAACCCCGCAGCCAGCGTCAGCAAGGTCTTACCTGTACCCGCCTGACCAAGCAGCGTTACAAAATCCACTTCTGGATCCATCAGGACATTAAGTGCAAAATTCTGTTCACGGTTGCGTGCATTGATACCCCAGACATTGTTTTTGGCGTGGGTATAATCTTTCACCGTTTGCAATTCCGCAGTCTTGCCATCCACTGATTTAACTATCGCGTAAAACGGAGTTGCGCTTTCCTGATAGACAAACTCATTCACCAGCAGAGTTGAAACTAACGGACCCTTAACCCGATACCAGGTACGTCCTTCTACCTGCCAGGATTCCATACCTTTGCCATGTTTTTCCCAAAAATCAGCGGGTAATTCACGTACGCCGGCATACAGCAAATCGGTATCTTCCAGCACCTTGTCATTAAAGTAATCTTCAGCGGGCAAGCCCAAGGCACGGGCCTTGATACGCATGTTGATATCTTTAGTGACTAAAATAACAGGACGACTCGGCTGCTCCTGACGCAAACTTAGAATCACGCCGAGGATTTGGTTATCCACCTTGCTCGACGGCAAGCTGGCTGGCAACCCGCCTTGTACCGCTCGGGTCTGCAGGAACAGACGACCAGTTGCACCTTTGCGCGATTGACTGGTGAGCGAAATACCTTCTTCTATATTCTGCTCACCGCCAGATACGATTTCATCGAGAAAACGACTGGCCTGCCGCGCATTGCGCGCGACTTCGGTCATGCCAATTTTGTGCTGATCCAGCTCTTCCAGCGTTGCCATCGGCAAAAATACATCATGCTCTTCAAACCTAAACAAACTTGTGGGGTCATGCATCAATACATTGGTATCTAATACAAACAATTTAGTTGCTGTTTTGGTTTTGCGAGCCATGCTCAACTCCTTATAGTGATTTCAAATAGTCCAACACCGATTGTGCATGTTCAGCGGATTTCACTCCACGCCATGCTTGTAATAATTGACCAGCTTCATCAAACAGGAACGTACTTCTTTCCACCCCCATTACTTCTTTACCATATGAATTCTTCAATTTCATGACATCGAACTGTTTGCACAGCACTTCATCAGGATCACTCAACAGCTCAAATGGCATTTCTAACTTACACTTAAACTTCTCGTGTGAACTCAAGCTGTCGCGCGACACACCAAAAATCTCGCAATTCAACGCCTGAAATTCAGCATACAACCGACTAAAATCCATGCCTTCAACTGTACAGCCTGGCGTATCATCCTTAGGATAAAAATATACCAACACTCTTTTACCACGCAACTCGCTTAACTTAACCGTCTTACCGCTGGTTGCTGCTGCTACGAAATCATCAATTTGCATAAACACTCCTTTAACTCGACTTTAACAAAACCACTACCGCGCCGCTACCGCCATCAACTGCGCGCGCCTGACAGAACGCCAATACCTCATCCTTTTGCATCAACCAATGTTTTATCTTGGTGCGCAACACAGGTTCCTTGTTTTTCGACCCCAGCCCTTTGCCGTGAATAATCCGCACGCAGCGTTTGCCACGTTTACAGCAATCAGCCAAAAACGCAGCGACCGCCTGCCGCGCTTCTACGCTAATCATCCCATGCAAATCCAATTCCGCCTGCAATACCCAATGGCCTCGACGCAGCTTGCGTAAGGTATCGCGACGCAAGCCTGTACGGATATAAGCAAGTTCCTCGCCTGTTTCTATACCATCGTCCCAGCCGATATAGTCAGATAAACTATCCTGCAGCGCCTGACGCTCGTCTTGGAGAAAACTTTTAGGGGTAAGGGGATTCGTATTTACCGCAGGGGCAATGCGCCCCGTATCGGCAATAGGTTGAACACCGCTGACGGCCTGCTGGAATAAAGCCAGGTCATCAGGGTCTATCGCAGCAGGTAATGTAGATTTACCTGCCATCATGATTACTTGGTCAAACTTTCAAGATACCGATCAGCATCCAGTGCCGCCATACAGCCCGTACCCGCACTGGTAATAGCCTGACGATAGATATGATCCTGCACATCGCCCGCCGCAAACACACCGGGAATATTGGTTGCCGTAGCATTGCCCTTGTTACCGCTCTTAGTCACCAGATATCCACCTTCCATATCCAACTGTCCGGTGAATAAATCCGTATTCGGCTTATGCCCGATTGCGATAAATATGCCAGTCAGCTCAACATCCTTAGTGCTACCGTCGGTAACACACTTGATACGCATACCCGTCACGCCAGTTTTATCACCCAGAACTTCATCCAGCTGACTATTCAGCGCCAGACTGATTTTGCCTTCGGCGACTTTTTCCATTAAACGGTCGATCAGGATTTTCTCGGACTTGAACACATCACGTCTGTGCACCACGGTCACATGACGCGCAATGTTAGACAAATACAGCGCTTCTTCAACCGCAGTATTACCGCCACCGACCACCGCCACATCCTGATTGCGATAGAAGAAACCATCACACGTAGCACAACCCGAAACGCCTTTACCCATAAACGCCTGTTCAGAATCCAGACCCAAGTACATCGCTGATGCACCCGTTGCAATAATCAACGCATCACAGGTATAAGTCGCTTGATCACCGATCAGCACCATAGGCTTTTCTGTCAATTTCGCTGTATGGATATGGTCAAAAATGATTTCTGTATTAAAACGACGCGCATGCTTTTCAAAACGCTCCATCAATTCAGGACCTTGCACGCCATCAACGTCAGCTGGCCAGTTATCCACTTCAGTCGTGGTCATCAATTGACCACCTTGCGCCATACCTGTGATCAGCACTGGATTAAGATTCGCACGCGCAGCATAGACTGCAGCCGCATAACCAGCAGGGCCTGAACCCAGAATTAATAAACGCGCATGTTTTGTTTCTGCCATGATTTCATCTCCATTAACAACATTAATTGATTCAGATTCTAACAGGATTAAACCACCTACACCCAGTTCCAGTTATAATTTTAACTTCGAGTCAGCTGTTACGATTATGTTCACACCCACCCGCAAAAACACAGCCGTGCCACGCAAACCGCTACCGCCTAAAGTCAGCGGCTTGTTGCGTGAAGTCAGCTGGATATTCAGCGCATTATTAGCTTTTGGCCTCACACTTACCCTTGCCAGCTACTCAGCAACCGACCCCAGCTGGTCGCATAGCAGCACGGCTGCCACCGTTAATCTGGGTGGGAGTCTCGGTGCTTATGTAGCGGATATTCTATATACCATTTTTGGTTATTCAGCCTGGTGGCTGGTCATATTTGCGGGTGCAAATACCTACCACAGCTATTATCAGCTTGATACGCAACACGAAACTGATCCACGGTCTAAATGGATAAGGCATTTCGGTTTTATCACGTTATTTCTTGCAAGTTGCAGCCTGGAATCCGCTCGTTTACACAGTTTAGGCACCAGCCTGCCTGAACATGCAGGTGGTATCGTCGGCACACTAGGTGGCGATAATATTACGCAGCTACTCGGATTTACTGGTGGCACCATCTTCCTGCTGGTAATGATGGCGGTTGGCTGGAGCTTATTCACCGGTATATCCTGGTTGTTTGTTGCGGAATCCATAGGCGCAAAATTAGAAACAGGCTGGTTCAATCTCAGTGAGTTTATTGCTAACCAGCGCATCAAACGCGCCGGCGTAACTGCAACTCGCCAACGTGAAGAAATCGTACAAGAACAAAAACAACGCTTCGAACATCAGGACCCTATCATTATAGAAACACCGACGCCGACCATTATCAAATCCGAGCGCGTAGAAATCGAAAAACAAGTACCACTGTTTGCCGAGATGCCTGACACCCCATTACCACCGCTGCATTTACTTGACCCTGCCAGCCCGCCAGTAGAAAGCCTGACCGCCGACACGCTGGAATTCACTTCACGACTTATCGAACGCAAGCTGAATGAGTTTAATGTGCAAGCACGTGTGGTTGCTGCATTACCTGGCCCTGTCATCACCCGCTACGAAATCGAACCCGCATCAGGGGTTAAAGGCAGTCAGGTACTCAATCTTGCCAAGGATCTGGCACGTGCGCTATCTGTAGTCAGCATCCGTATCGTCGAGACTATCCCCGGCAAAACCACCATGGCGCTGGAAATCCCTAACCCCAAACGTGAGATTGTACGGCTGTCGGAAATCCTCGAAGCCAAGGTGTATCACGACATGCACAGCCCGCTGACGATGGCGATGGGTAAAGACATCGCCGGCAATCCCGTGGTCGCCGATCTGGCCAAAATGCCGCACGTACTGGTTGCCGGTACCACAGGCTCAGGTAAATCCGTCGCCATCAACGCCATGATATTAAGCCTGCTATACAAAGCCGATGCTTCCCAGGTACGCCTGATACTGGTTGATCCAAAAATGCTGGAGCTCTCCATCTACGACGGCATACCGCATCTGCTTGCACCTGTGGTCACTGATATGCGCCAGGCCGCTGCCGCGCTCAACTGGTGCGTTGCCGAGATGGAACGTCGTTACAAACTGATGTCTGCACTAGGCGTACGTAACATTGCTGGCTACAACCAGAAAATCGCCGAAGCGAAAAAGGCAGGCACGCCTATCACCCATCCTTTCAGCCTCAACCCATCCGATCCCGAGCCTTTGGAACATCTGCCACTCATCGTCGTCGTTATCGACGAGCTGGCCGATTTGATGATGGTCGTCGGCAAATCTGTAGAACAACTCATCGCGCGACTGGCACAAAAGGCGCGTGCCGCTGGCGTGCACCTGATACTCGCTACCCAGCGTCCATCAGTTGATGTGATTACCGGCCTGATCAAAGCTAACGTGCCGACGCGTGTTGCTTTCCAGGTTTCCAGCAAAATAGACTCGCGCACTATCCTCGACCAAATGGGCGCCGAAGCATTATTAGGACAGGGCGACATGCTCTACATGCCACCCGGCACCGGCTACCCAGTACGGGTACACGGCGCATTTGTAGCGGATCACGAAGTCCACAAAGTAGTCGACTATCTCAAACAGATGGGTGAACCTAATTACATCGAAGGCATCCTAGATACGCCAGAGGAAAAAGAAGCCGCTGGTGGTGGCGAGAACGGGGGAGGTGATGCCGAAGCCGACGTACTGTATGACGAAGCCGTCGCACTAGTATTGCGCACCCGTCGTCCATCCATTTCCGCCGTACAACGCCATCTGCGCATAGGCTATAACCGCGCTGCCCGTCTCATCGAAGCGATGGAAAGTGCGGGGCTGGTCACACCTATGCAGCACAATGGTAACCGAGAGGTAATAGGACAAAACCGTGAATAGAATCTTATTGAGTTTGATATTAGCAATACTCCCTGTCACCAGCTTTGCGACTGGCGTTTCCGAACTAAAAGCTTTCATCTCGCAAACCAAAACAGCCCAGGCACACTTTAACCAGGTCGTATTAGACAAAGCCGGCAATGCCAAACAACAGACTCAAGGCACCATGGCTTTCTCACGCCCCGGTAAATTCCGCTGGTCTTATGACAAACCGTACGAACAGCTTATCGTCGGCGATGGCAGTAAAATCTATCTCTACGACGTAGATTTAGCGCAGGTCACCATTAAAAAACTCGACCAGGCATTAGGCAGCAGCCCAGCCGCCTTGCTTGCGGGTAACAACGAAATCGAAAAATTCTACACGCTCAGCGAAGCAGGCACGCACGATGGCCTGACTTGGCTCACCGCCACACCCAAGGACAAAGACAGCAGCTTCAGCCAAATCCAGATGGGTTTTAGCCAAAGCAATCTGATGGAAATGCGTATCCGCGACAATTTTGGGCTCACCACACAACTCAAACTCAGCCAATTGGTACGCAACCCCAAGTTACCCGCCAGCACCTTTAGCTTCACCCCGCCTGCGGGTGTCGATGTCATCTCGGACAACAAGTGACACAAGATTTATTTGCGACGAATTCCAGCCAAATCCCGTTAGCAGAGCAGCTACGCCCACGCCATATCGCAGATGTCATCGGGCAAAGCCACCTGCTCGGTGCAGGCAAGCCGCTGAACCTGGCCTTCGCCTCAGGCAAACCCCACTCAATGATATTGTGGGGGCCGCCCGGCGTGGGCAAAACCACACTGGCGCGCCTGACTGCCGATGCTTTTGACTGCGAATTTATCGCGCTTTCTGCCGTATTCGCAGGTGTCAAAGACATACGCGGCGCAATGGAGCAGGCCGACATCAATCAACAGCGCCAACGCCACACGCTGTTGTTTATCGACGAAATTCATCGTTTCAATAAATCGCAACAAGACGCCCTGCTCCCATTCATAGAATCAGGGCTAGTGACGTTCATCGGTGCAACCACCGAAAACCCCAGCTTTGAGCTGAACAACGCGCTGCTGTCTCGTGCCCAGGTCTATGTGCTGCAAGCACTCAGCGCCGATGAATTAACCCAGCTCGCACTCCGCGCAGCTGAACACTTAAAGCTGACTCTGGATGCCGCAGCGATAGACATACTAATCAACTACGCTGATGGCGATGCGCGACGCTTGCTCAACCTTATCGAACAAGTCCAAACCGCCGCCCAGACTACAGGCACAGACACCATAGACAGCGCATTTCTAAGCGCTATCCTGAACACCAAAACTCGCCGCTTTGACAAAGGTGGCGAGTACTTTTACGACCAGATATCCGCCCTGCACAAATCCGTGCGCGGCTCTAATCCCGACGCGGCGCTCTACTGGCTATGCCGCATGCTGGACGGCGGCGCAGACGCAAAATACCTCTCCCGCCGCATCATCCGCATGGCATGGGAAGACATCGGCCTGGCCGACCCCAAAGCCATGCAAATCGCCAACGATGCCGCCACCACCTATGAGCGTTTAGGCTCACCCGAAGGCGAGCTAGCCCTCGCCCAAGCAGTCATCTACCTCGCCGTCGCTGCCAAAAGCAACGCAGGCTACAACGCCTACAATCAGGCCATGGCATTCATCAAACAGGACAAAACCCGCGAAGTCCCCATCCACTTGCGCAACGCCCCCACCAAACTGATGAAAGAACTGGGCTACGGCCACGAATACCGCTACGCCCACAACGAGCCTCATGCCTATGCAGCAGGCGAAACCTACCTGCCCGAAGGCATGGAAGACATCAATTGGTATCAGCCTGTGGCGCGTGGGCTGGAAAGTAAAATTGCGGAGAAACTGGCATTTTTGCGTGGGTTGGATGAGGATGCGGCAGAATAGTAAAAACGCTTAACACCAACGCATGTTCCAAGTAGCCAGTGAATTTGACAATTTAGTCAGCATTAAGCGAGACTCAGATGTTAGACTGAACTACGTGACACATCAAAATTAGGTGACTAATAAATTAGGAAAATCGGTGTGTTTTAATTCAGATGTTATAAATTTACATATAAAAATCATATCAATAAAAACAGATATCAGGGAGAACAAAGTGTTATACACCGATTTACCAAATAAAATAGGCACCGATTTCGGTGCCTATTAGACGTTAGCGCTTTGGAGTACTCATGACCGCACGTAGACCATATGAGGAACTGACTGACCTTGAGAAGGTACAGAAGCAATGGCATAAGTTGTCTGGCCTACACACACGCGAGGAATGGTCCGCTGCTATCGTCCGCGCCGCTACCGCCGCTGAAATTGCAGCCAACTTTGCCATCCGGCGCGAATTTGAATTGAATAGCGAGTTTGATTCGGAGTTCGTTGACAGTCTTCTTCGTTGGGCTAATGGTCTTGCTGGAAAGCTTGACCGTCTGCTCATTCCTCTGAGTGAGACGGACAAAACGAAGTACAAGAAGATGAAGACGCTGAAGAAAGTCGCAGGAGAAATCAACACCAAGCGCAACGCAATTGCTCATCAGGGAGAGTTCTGCAACGAAGATGAGGCCCAGGCAGCAATCGCCCAAGCTAAGGAGTTCATATCAATCTTGGTGCAGATATATGACCCTAAGTTCGTCCTCAAGACACGAAAGCGCTAACCCGAATGAGGGTTACATGATAGAACGTCTTCTAACGAATAAGGTTAGATTGTGATCGCGAAGCGAGCCACAATCTGAACCGTTTGTTGGACAAGCCCGGCATGGCTGGGGCGGGTGTTGCTTGAGCGCTTATGGAAATATCTTTTTGACTATGCTGGCATAACTGGACGCGTTACGCATCCCACCCGCCATTTCACGACCTTCACGTTGCCATTGCAGCAACTTATTCTATTCAACTCACCGTTTTTAGTCGGCTTTTCGGGCATGTTAACCCAATTTCAGCCTTCTTCAGGGCGAGCACGGCCATACCTGCCTAGTCTGGCAGGTGGGCGGTGTGGGCTGGTTTAGCGCATGGTCTCCCACCCTGTGTCATCTGCTCTGTGTTCCCGTTTTATAGATGGGGCTGATGTGGCTAGCGGTATCGCTTTGATACGTGTGCGCACTATCTTCATCACCCCACCGCAACATTGGCAACGTATCGCTGGTCTGGGTTGCGCTGGCGGCGGATTGTTCCGTCGCCATAGGTGGGTCAGCTGTAGCTGGGTGAGTAGTTTGCTATTGGGATGCAGGTAGCCAAAGTTGCGGGCGCGGCGGTAGCCTTTGGGCAGAATGTGTTGCAGTATCAGTCGCAGGAAGGCTACACCACTCAAGGTACGGGTTTCCATTTGTTTGGTTTGGCTGTTCCGGTAACGGAAGGTGACCTGACCATGCCGGTCGGAGAGGATGTCTTTCTCCTGTATCACCCCCCGATACAGATAGCGCCCAAGGTAGATCAGAGCGTGCTGTCCAGTGCCGACGGCTTTGCAATCCACCACCCAATCGGTCGGGTAATCGTTTGGCAGGGTGAGTCCTGCTTGTCTGATGCCTGCCAGTAATTTGGCACGAAATACTTTGGCCAGGGCTTTGTGGTTAAACAGGTAGTTGCCGTGTTTATGACGCATGCGTCGCTGTTTGGGGTTAAAGGCGACAGCGGGCATGACGAGATGCACATGGGGGTGATAGTCCAGTCGGCGGTTATGGGTATGCAGTACAGTCACCGCCCCTGCGCTGCCGCGCAGCTTGTTGTCGTTTTGGCTGAAGGTGTTGACTGTTTCCCACGCGCAGCGTGTGATCAAGTCATACATGACGCGCTGATGTTGCCAGGCCAGTGTGCGCAACTGGGCGGGCACGGTGAAGGTGAGCATGAAGTAGTTGGCGGGGATGGATTTGTGTAATTGCTGGTCTATCCAGCGCTGTGATTCGTGCGCCTGGCAATGCGGGCAATGCCGATGACCGCAGGAATGTGGCAGGTAGCTGGGTGTTTGACAATCATCACAGGCAAGTTGCATCCTCGGGCTCATCTGGCTACGGCAGGTTTGAAAGGCGGTTAAGGCAGCTTGCTGGCTGGGCAATAGGTGATGACCGTGTTGTGCAAGCAGTTTAGCTGCGTAGGTTGCTACGATGTGCGCCAGTCTGATCATTTGACTTTGCCCCAATGAATGTGGAATTTCTCCATTAATTGATTAAGGCGAGTGTGTGCGCTCTGATGGCGTTGTTCGGTGAGGTGGGTGTAGCGGATGGTGGTGAGGATGGACTGGTGTCCGAGTATCTGCTGAATTTCGAGTAAATCGATGCCAGCTTCTATCAGGTGGGTGGCATAGCTGTGGCGCAGGCTGTGTGGTGTAATTCTTTTTTTAAGCCACAGTCACGGGTCACTTGACCCAAGGTGGTCTGGATACCACCACGATCCAGCGGGGTGCGTGCCAAGTGCGATTTGGCAAGACCGCCGTGTCGATTAGGAAAGAGCAAGCTTGGGTTGCGATGGGTGAGCCAGAAACGGCGCAATACCTGCAAGGTGTTCTCTGATAACGGCACCAATCGATCACGGTTGCCTTTGGCGTTGCGTACTTGCACCCGCATCCGATCCGCATCGATATCCCCTACCTGCAAGCGTAAGCCTTCGCCTAATCGTAAGCCCAGGCTGTAGAGGGTGAAGAAGAATACGCGGTAGCTCAATACGCGGGTGGCCATGAAGATTTGTTGTGCCTGGGCGACGGTAATGATGTCGGGCAGGCTATATGACTTGGGTGGTTTAACCAGATCCGCACCTGGCCAGGGTTGGCTGAGTACATGGGCATAATAGAACTTCAGTCCATACAGATCATGTTTGAGCGTACTCCATGAATGGGTATCCAGGATGCGAACAAAATAGTCGGTTAATTGTGGCTTGGTGAGCGCGTCTATCTGGTCATTAAAATACACCGCTGCGCGCCGTACGCCGTGTGAATACAAGGCGATGGTTTTAGGCTGCATGCCTCTGAGCTTGAGGCAATTCAGCAGTCGCTGGTGATTGTGCTCGAAGTGCGCGGGGATGGGTGTGGGGGCTGTCAATGTCGTCTCCTCGTGGTACAGTAATCAAAATTCCATTGCTGGGGGAGACGAAATTATGCTGCGTAATTTGATGGTTCGGGAATATTTCTCCGCGATAGCGGCTTCGTTCAACCCTACGCTCAAGCGGAACTGCGCAAAAGCGCGCAGCCCCTTAGCTCCACTTTAGAGGTCACCCATCCCATGGCTCCGTTTTCATTTCGTGCCGAATTCGAAGAGGGCCGGAGCATTGATATCGTTCCAACATTCATTCACCCGCGTGGAGTCGAGGAAATTCACAAGCTGGAGGAAGACGACACCTCAGCTTTCGAACTGACGTTTGAAGGCGAAAATGCAATTGTTGATGGAGTCGTGTCGCCGGGCCGAGCCACCGTAAAGACGAAGGTGGCATTCAATAATCCAACTACGATCTTTGCGCTTGTCCGTGGCGGTTGGCTGCCCTTGCCGTTTTCAATACCAGCGCGCTTCTTGGTGGATCGCAATGTTGTCATTTCGTTACGCAAAATTCGCGAAGGCAAGGTTGCGGCAAATGCTCAAGCACTACAGTGGTGGACCAACTTCTTTGCCGAGGGGACGGGAATGTTCAATCCTCTCCCGTATGCGTTTGAGGCCGGGTTCCGGCGAAAGCCCACGATGGCAGAGTTCGTGTCGGCGTTCGACGAAGGATCATCCGAGTTGAGAGATGCGCTACCCGAATGTCACATTGTGAGGTTTGAGGACACCCACTACCGAGCTGCATATGCCCAACTAGAAGCCTTCGACGAGCGCAACGAGCGCGAAACCAAGTTTCTACAAACAGCCTGTCCTCTTGTCATACAGCGTGTCCCGCGCCGCACGGAAGTCGAGGTAGCCGAAGCAATCGTTAGAATCGCCGACAAATTCGAACTGACCCGAGGCTCGCTAGCAACCCTCGCGGTTCTCTCATGCCTGTATGAGGATATCCACGGCACAAAACCTGCCATCGGGAGGCGAATACTCAAGCCTAGGTCGGTATATTCAGAGGCTGACGCCTTCAACGCTCTCAGCGACCTACGCCACATTGAGTTGGCAGCCGCCGGTCAAGCTTACCTTAAGCAGGACGCCTTCTCACTCTGTACCTGTGATAGACCGATGGCTCTTCTGTGGTCAGCGCTTTCTGCACGCGGAGAGTGTTCACCGGATGGGTCCATTGAATTCACATTTGACCTGACCAGCGATCTATTCTCGCGTCTCAGTGAAGACGAGCTACTAGACCTGAAGCAATTGCTATGCATATGACATCTAATACTGCGTTCGAGCGGACCTGCGCGAAAAGCCGCGAACAACGGGGTCAGGCCTTACATTTTACACTCCCTCCTTGCACATAAAGAAACTTCGGGGTCAGGTCTAGATTTGTAGCGCAAAAGAAATTCTGGGTCAGAGAGCAGGCCTTACATTTCACGCGAACACAACGGAGAAAATACCAATGTAATATCTGATCCTGCCATCCTACAACCGCCCATACCATATTAACTTATTGTTTTATCGATTGAATCCGCTATACTATTTCTGTGATATAAGTGATTGATGCGAGTCATTAAATAAGGAGGCGCAACATGAATGAGCGAGGTGAAAGTATAGTTTCCGATGCTACGGCCGATGGCAACCAGTTCTGCCATGATCAGACCCATCAACAGGTGGCAGATAAAGCGTGCATAACTGGCAATCAGCCCTGTACTCCAGAACAACGCCACCTCTTGATTACCGAAGCCGCCTATCTTCGAGCGGCGCAGCGTGGATTTCAAAATGGTGATTCTGTTAGCGACTGGCTGCAAGCTGAGGCTGAAATTGATGCCATGTTATACGGGAACACGATAACAAACATAACAACTCAGGTGGATTTTCAAGCGCAACTTGAAGCACAGCTCAAAAAATGGGACAAGAAGCTGAGCGCACTAACGAACAAAGCTAAGAAGGCACAAATTGAGCTTCATCAGGATGTTCAAGCCCAGTTGGCCGCTTTTCATACACAGCGTGAGATGGCTAAGGACAAACTAAAAAGCTTGCGTCAGCACAGCGAAGGCGCTTGGGAGGATATGAAGAAAGGCGCTGAAAATACTTGGGACGAAATGCAGAAGACCGTTGACAACATTGTGACCCACTTCAAAAAGTAGTTCGCCCAGAGTTATAGTCAGGCATGGCTCTCGATGCGACTCGTTGCGCTGCAATGCCTGCTAACGCCCAGTCATTGAGTCAAGAAATAACTGATTCGCTTGTCCCACGCAAGCAGCGACCCGAAAACACGGGAAATATGCAATCTACGGCCTAACCATCCTTCCCTATACAACCGAAATTCACGCCAGCCTTTTGCTCAAACAGTGTGCCCATCGCTGCGGAATCCTGCTCTCCCAGTCCTGCTTCAACCAGCGCATTGATATAGGCCGTCACCAGATCGGTGCTGGGTAAATCGACGCCCTGCTCGGCTGCGAATTGCTGCACGATCTGCATGTCTTTTTGATGTAACTGGGCTTTAAATCCTGGCGTGTAGTTGCGCGTTAACATGCGCTGGCCATGTACATCCAGCATGCGACTGCCGGCAAATCCACCTAGCAACGCCTGCCGTACTTTGCCCGCATCCACGCCCGCGGCTGTCGCCAGCGTAAAGGCTTCTGCTATGGCTGCCAGCGTTTGCGTGACGATGATCTGGTTGCAGGCTTTTGCGACTTGTCCCGCACCGCTGTCGCCGATGTGCACAATATTTTTACCCATCACTTGCAGCACGGGCAGTATCCGCTGAAACACCTCCGCCTTGCCGCCCACCATGATGGAGAGCGTACCGTCGATCGCGCCCTGGCTGCCACCGGAAACCGGCGCATCGAGCATCTCGATATTTTTCTCTGCCAGCGCGGCGGCAATTTGTCGCGAGGCGGAGGGCAGTATGGTGCTCATGTCCACGACCACGCTGCCCGCTTTTGCACCGAGTATCACGCCCTGTTCACCCAGAATGACCTGCTGTACATCGGAAGTATCGGAAACATTGGTGAAGATGATGTCGCAGCATTGTGCCATGTTTTGCGGGCTGGTGCTGGGCTGGGCGCCTGCTTGTATGAGCCCTTGCATTTGTTCGGGGCGGCGTGCATAGATGTGCAGCGGGTAACCCGCTTTGAGCAGATTGTTTGCACAGGCGTTTCCCATTACGCCCAGGCCGATATAACCGATAATTGGTTTCATGTAGTTTCTCGTTAATTATGAATTACAGCAGGATTGATACAGTTATGTGTCTGCACTAAGCTATTTGTCACCCGAATTGCTTAATCATTGCGCTCGATCACACAAAGGTAACAGAAAGAATAGAGTCAGGTCTAGAGCAGATACGATTAGCCAAATCCATACTGTCGAGCGAGCCACAAATCAATGCGTTCTTTCAGCCAGATGACGTGCTGTTCTGCGGCTCCATATCCACACGTATTGCGCGCCTGACAGTACCGCAGTTGCGGATACCAGCAGGAACAGTACCGGCAACCAGCTTGTCACTGTGACGATAGCTGCCGCGTTGGCTAACACCAGGCATAACAACGAAAACTCGAAAAATATGTGGGTTTTGCCCATAAAAGTCGGCGTGATTTCCACGTGACCGGTTACGCGCTGATATGAGAATGCGCCAAGTACGATGACCATATCGCGCACCAGCATGAACACTGCCAGCCATAGCGGTATCAACCCCTGCCAGGTCAACATTAGCAAACAGGACAGAATAATCAGTTTATCGGCTACAGGATCCATCATCGCGCCGAATTTCGTCTGCAAATGATAATGGCGAGCTATCCAGCCATCCACACCATCACTCACGCTCGCCAACAAAAACACCGCCAGCGCATAACCATAAGCTGATAATGCGAGCAGATAAATGACTACAGGTACCAGCAACAAACGCAGCAAGCTGATTATGTTCGGCAAATTCGGCATATTGACCTTGCTATATAGTTAAGCACGAAACTGATAGTACGCCACTTAGCAGCACATCCAAACAGCAAGCGCAGGGTCGGGGCTTACTTTTACCAGCTATCGTAAATTCACCGAGCCGAACGTAAGGTGTATTAACATTTACGAGGGTAAGTCTTGCGACCCAATATTTTGCATTTTCGCTCGATTTAGTCGTGCCAAATCATGGCTAAATGTGTTATTGCGAGGATTGACTCTAATGTCTCTAATTTCTAATTACTGCAATAATCAAGTGATAAACTGATCCGCATGAGACATCGAAATCAGGCATTTATCAAATTAGGCATATCAGTGTGTTAATACTGACGTATAAAATTTATGTATAAAAACCATAGCGATATACCAAATAAACGAGCACTAATTTCGGTGGTTATTAGAGGTTGGTCGCCTTGCAAGTAGCACACGCCTCACCTGAAGACGCCCACCCCAGCGAACGCACTCCTCAACTTAACATTAGCCATGTCTGACTCAATTATGCCTATTTATCGTGAAGCCACTTCCGCTGACCTTCCTGCCATCTGCGTACTTGGGCAGGTAGTTAATTTATTGCATCATGAGGCATGGCCACAGTTATTTTCACCTGCATCAGACCCACAGCGTGACGATGAGTACTGGCAAAAAAGTATCGGGAACATCAGTTCAACTATATTCGTCGCTGAAACATCAGGCGAAATTGTGGGTTTCGTTACTGTCCGTATTGTCATAACGGAGAACGAAACGATACTTCAACCCATGCGCTTCGCACGCGTTGAGTCAATTTGTGTTGCTATGGCCTTTCGCGGACAGGGCATTGGTCGTGAACTCATGTCACGGGCTGAGCATTGGGCCATTAATAACGACGCAGTGGATATTCGACTCAGTGTTTGGGTATTCAACCAGCCAGCATTGCGGCTATATGAGGAACTTGGGTACGAGGTTCGTTCGCAGTCCCTGGGCAAGGCGCTGACGAAAAATTAAGCATAATCTTAGAACCACTGCTAGCCACTGGAGACAGGTCTAGCTTTTAGCCCGACCTGAGTTCAAAAAATGACGCCAATATTGCTCGATATTCCCGATCACTTTGAAACTGAACGTTTGCTTGTTCGTGCGCCACGCCCTAACGACGGGGAAGCTGTATATGAGGCTATAACCGTATCCTTGTCTGAACTTCGGGCGTGGCCAGCATATTTACCTTGGGCAATACCAGAACCTTAACCGAGTGAATCTGAAGAATATTGCCATGCAAGCCATCATGCTTTTTTGGCGCGCACGGATATGCCTATGCTGATTTTTCTTAAAGACGAAAATATTCTTGTTGGCGCTACTGGACTCCACCGCCTGAACTGGGAAGCGCCAAAGTGCGAGATTGGCTATTGGGGGCACAGTGGCTACCTGAAACGAGGATTAATCACCCAAGCAGTCAAAGGGATCACCCTGCTTGCCCTTACTTACCTGAACATGCGCCGCATTGAATGCATCACAGATGCCGACAATATGCCAAGCCGATTGGTTGCAGAACGCGCGGGCTTCTCGCTTGAGGGTATCATGGTCAACGAGCGCAAAGCGCCTGATGGTAATCTCCGTAACACCTGCGTTTATGCTGTGACTACATAAATGCACGGGGGCAGGTCTTACTTTTTATCCGTTATCGCAAATTCACCAAACCAAACGTCAAATACGATGCCATCCCCCGAACGTAAGGTGCATTAACATTTACCTACAACTCGACGCGCGCTACAATTCAAACCTAGTCAATAGGGAGCAAATGCCATGACAACACAATTTGAGATACTTGAGGCCGAGGTGTTAAAGCTAGTGCCTACCGAGCGTGCATTATTGGCAGAACATATTATTGCCAGCCTTGATGGAGATAATGAAATTGATTCAGCTTGGGCTGCTGAAGTTGAGAACCGCATTGCCGAGGTTGAAGGAGGTTTGGTTATTGGTACGCCACTTGCAGAGGTCATTGCACAAGCCCGAGCCACGCTCAAGTGAAAGTAGTTGTTCATCCTGCAGCCGCAGATGATCTTAATAATGCTGCTGATTTTTACACTTCGCAGGCAAGTAAACAATTGGGATTGGCGTTAATTACAGAATTTGAAAACGCTGCGCTGCTGTTAGCTGAAAATCCCGAACTAAGCACGCTATGGCGTGCTGGCACTCGCCGATTTATTTTGCGTCGCTTCCCTTTCAACATCGTGTATTGTCTTTTTCCTGACCATATTTTTGTGATTGCCGTTGCACATCAAAGACGCCGTCCTGGCTATTGGCGCCGTCGACAATAGTTATCAGCTCCAAGAATCAGGGCGCAAATGCAAGGGGAAATCTAGATACATAGCATGAATTTTGCCAATTACATCTCTTCTGACCCCGAAATTCCTATAACTCCCAACGAGGCCTAGCTTCAATATGATTACTAGACGCCAGTTGCTCAAGACGTTCTGTGCACTTCCACTTGTTGCCTGCATGCCGGAACTTGGAAACGCTCAGGAAATCGTGGATTTCTCGAAACTGAAAAGCGGATACGCACAGCGTCTGAAGCGAATTCTGGCCGCGGGTGAGTTGCCTTATATCGATATAGAAAGCTCATGCAATTCCACGAAACTGGATATTGCTGCTTTTGCGAAGAGCATGGATGACCTCAACATCGGTCTGATGGCGCTTTCGGCGGATATTGGTAATGGACAGTTCAACAAAGGTGTTCGTTTCGACAACTTGTCGGAGCGCTTGCTTGCCAGTTATCCGGATCGTTTCATCCCGGTTGGTAATGGCGGGCAATCCCCAGTATTAACAGAGGCTACAGACGAATTCCTCGACGGTCAGGCAGCTGCCGCCGAAAAGAAGCAAATCATGCTGCTGGGAGAATACGAATTCCGCCACTACCCTTCACCCAGAGAGGTGAAACGCAATGAAATGGACCGCGATGCCAACATCCCGATCGATGGGCCTATCGGACATCGATTGTTTGCCATGAGCGCAAGCACCGGCTTGCCGTTCCAGATCCATTACGAAATCGAAGATGCGTTGCTAGCACCGCTGGAGAAGATGCTAGCGCAGTACCCGAAGGCCAAAGTTATCTGGTGCCATCTCGCGCAGGTTCGCTATATCGAGCGCGCTACGCGCTATTCGCCCAGCTACGTCGAAAGCTTGATCAAACGCTACCCCAATCTGTATTTTGATACGGCATTCGGCGACGCGGCTTCGGTATATCCACTTAGCGGCCAGCACCATGCGCGTGTGTGGGGCAGCGATGGCGAACTAAAAGCGGAATGGCGCGACCTGATCGTGGCTTATTCGCAACGATTCCTATCGGCGCTGGATCTGGGTGGAGACCGCATTAACCGTATCGTCGAATACGACCATAAGCATCGGGATTTCCTGCAACGTTTGCCAAGCGAAACGCGGCATCAGGTGGGCTATCGCAGCGCATGGTCATTATTATTCGGTGAAGAGTTTGCCTGAGTAGCGCATTGGTGAATGGTTAACTTTGTAGAATAATCCCTGCGTCTTTTATAGCCTGACGCCAGCCACTTCTTGTGAAAACACTGCAAATCCATATCCAGCAGTTCCGGCTTCAGGGTTAACGCTGTTATCACGATAAATTTATATGTATAGTGCTCTAATTTTGCATGCGCATGAGTCATGCAAAAAGCGGCTTGAACCTCAGTCTGACTATCAGGGAATAATAAATGAACATCGACGAAACGCTATTACTCATCATATTCGCAAGCATTTTCTTGTTGGTGATACTTTGGTTTGTATTCGTAAGAATGTTATACAAACGTCTTGCGTCATCACATATGCCACAGTACGAAGCCATGGGAAAACCATCTTTGTTTTTACACAACACGCTAGCGGGTACTTTAGCCATGCTCAAATTTCTGCTAAAGCGTGAGCACAAAGTTCTGGGCGATAGCTATCTTTCAAAACTATCTGACATCATGCTCGCTTTCCTGCTGATTTATATCATTCTGTTTCTTACTTTGTTTTTCAGCATAGCGGCACAATTTGTCATCCGTGTACTCTGATCTTGTAGTCAGGCAATGTTGAGTTATGGTTGAAACAAATCCCAGCGGCCGGCGCATTACCATGCGCAAAACCGACTTCACCGCCTATGTTATTGCCGTAGGCATTGGTATGTGCCTGTGGTTTGCTGCTACGGCATCTGGTGGCAAGCGTGAGGCCTGGGACACGCCTGATTATTGGTCGCTGGCTTATCCAGGAGCCATCATTGCTTGTGGTGTGCTTGGATACTTTTTCAATCACCGTCCTTGGCGTTGGCCAGTTGCGCTATTCGTCGGTCAATTTATCGCTATGACCATTCGGAATGGCGAGCTTGGCAATTTGTGGCCACTGGGTTTGCTGTTATTTCTCGTCATATCCTTGCCCGGCATTTTCACCGCAAAGCTGGGAGCCTGGATCAATAGCAAAATGTCATCACAGCAACGCTGATGCATCGACAATAGCAAGAGCCGACTTTTCAGGAAAAATTAATTGGCCTGAGGCCGTCTGACAATTCCAGTAAATTCTTAATTAATACCCGCATCTTATTTCCGCTTCCTGAACATTACCCATGCCCGCTGGATATTGGATTACACGCCGAAATCTGGCTCGAATTCTGCTTAGTTTCGTTCATTCAATCACCTCTTTAATTCAAAGCGAAACCAACATGCCTAATACTGCCTTGCAACAAAATGACGTATTTCTCCCTTACATGCGTGATGTGGTTCGTAGCGAGCAATCATTGCGCGAGTTGAATCTGATGTGGCGGATGATAGAGTCCTCCGCAAAAATGAATTATCTGCCAGAAACCAAATCCATACTGCAAACCATGTCGGCAACACGGGCTGGTTTTGACGAACTGGAACAGGAGCTGGTTACCAATCTGGTCAATGAAAAAATCGCCAATGTACTGATGGAAATAGGCACTAAAGCGCACTATGTCATTGATATCGTTGTGCGTAATTTATATGAACGTACGGCAGATATCGGCTTTCTCGCCACTGACCATGACTTATGTGCCTTTGTCGCAGACATGCATGATGATGCTGATGCGATTCTTACCAGGTTATTAGCCTATCGCAACAAGTACACTGTATATGATGAAATCATGTTGCTCGATAAAGAAGGCAGCGTGCTGATGCACATTAACGAGCATTCTGACGTCGAAGGCAGCACTGATAAACTCATTGCGCAAACGCTGGCATCGGAAACCTATGTTGAAACTTTCCGTGAAACTGACCTGCGCCCAGGCAATCAAAAATCTCTGATTTATTCGCAACGTATGCTGCATCCATTAACCAATGAAGTGGTCGGAATACTGTGCTTGTGCTTTGATTTTGAAAAAGAAATGCGCGGCATCTTCAATTCGCATCGCGATCCTGAGCAGCGTTCCAACATGCTACTGCTTGATAGCGAAAATCGCGTCATCGCCAGCGACGACGAGTTATGGATACCATTAGGTGCCGTTGTGCCAAGCAATCGTGGCAGGAGCACCAGTCTCATGATGTTCGGTGGTCGCAGATATTTAGTACGAACCTTTGTTGCCGAGGGTTACCAAGGCTACATGGGGCCACCTGGATGGCAGGGGCAGGTAATGATACCCATAGAGATTGCTTTTCTGGAAAATAGCCAAAGCAGACTGGCTTCGCTTGATCCTGCCATTGCCGATGGTCTGTTATCGCATGCCCAGAGTTTTTCTCCCCCGCTCTACAAAATCATGCAGGCTGCAGAAACCATACAGCGTGTAGTATGGAATGGGCAGGTGATGACTGCGGGGCATAGCGAACATTTACTGCAACTCAAATCCGTCCTGGAACAAATCAGCGAAACCGGCAACCGCAGTAATGAATTGTTTTCCCTGTCTATTAGCAATCTGTACGAAACCGTACTTGGTTCTAGCCTGCGTGGTGCGGAATTTATGTCACATCTGCTGGTAGATTTGCTCGATCGCAATCTGTATGAACGTTCCGATGATTGCCGCTGGTGGGCATTGACTCCAGAGTTGCGCGACGTCATGGCTGCGCCAGAACGCACCAGTGCCATGCTGGAAAATATCACTAAAAAACTGGCTTATATCAACGGCCTCTACACCGTTTACACGCGCATCTTCGTCTATGACACAAACGGACGCATCATCGCCAGCACCAAGTTAGCCTATCATGGTGCAGACAGCGTAGTGATTGGCACCAATATCGACTACACCACTCTGCAATCTGTACTCGCACTGGCTAACGAGCAGGCTTATTACGTGACCCCATTTGCACCGACACCGCTGTACGACAATTTACCAACTTATGTCTACCACGCGGCCATCCGTCATCCAGAAAAACCCAATCAGATAGTCGGTGGCATCGGCATAGTATTCGATGCAGCACCCGAATTTTCCGCCATGCTGCATGGTGGACTGAACGGCAAAGCTGATACCACAGCATTGTTTATCGACCGTACAGGAAATATTATTGCCAGCACCGACCCAGAGCGTCCTGTAGGCACCGCACTCGACATCAATGCGGAAATACTTAAGCAAGAGAATGGCACGAGTACATCCACTATCACTGTGCATGACAAGCACTACACCAGCATGGGCTGCACCGTCTCAAATGGCTATCGTGAATTCAAGGTGAGCGATGGCTACAAGGAAGATGTTATCGCCGTAGTGTTCGAATATTTTGGCGGGGTTCGCGAATGCAACACGATACGCAATAAAACCGCGACTATCTTGGATGCTGACTCTACAGAACTAGGCGGAAAACAATTTGCCACCTGCTTCATTGGTAGCAATTTATTCGCAATTCCTGCCGAACGGGTACTGGAAGCGCTATCCGCCTCAGCCATACTGCCGATGTCCATGAATGGATTCGAAGGACGCATAGGCATGCTCGCAATCAAACTGGAAAATGGAGACAAGAAGTTCGTCTGGGTATTTGATTTGGGTTATATGATACGCGGCAAGGCAACCGAAATCACCACCAGCAGCCAGGTCATCGTGGTACAGAATGAAGAGAAAAGCTTTGGATTACTGGTTGACGATTTGCATGGCGTACCTGAGTTCAGCGATAAGCACATCACCTCCACACCATTTTCCAAAAGTGCCGAGGGCGCGCTGGTCTCGCAAGTCATCAGAGCCAACAACGGTAATTTATTGATACAGGTACTGGATGTCGGCTATATCTGCCGCACCCTGAAAACAGGTGAAATGCCGAGCATGCCAGATGAGCTGGTCATCCAGCAGGCCGCCTGACATAGTGCAGAAATACGTGGTGTATGTACAAAACGACACCACGTAAAAACAAATACAACATTTGCAGTAACATGAACCATGGGGTCTATGATTGATGTACACAGCACATGGACTGATCTGCCAGTCTTTACATGTCATGCTGCATGCGTCTGGCTACAATTTTCTCTGCTTTTTATTTGTTTAAGCCAGCACTTTTGATTAAACTTCATGCCTCTTAGCATAACTCCCACATATCATGGATATACTCGAACTGGCTGGCTATGCGCCGCTGAAAAAACTCACTGAAGACGCACAAAACGGCGATGTGAATGCGCAATATAATCTGGGCGTACTGTATTTCGAAGGCAAGGATGCGCCGCAAGATTATATAGAAGCGGCTAAATGGTATGGTGCAGCTGCAGATCAGGGCGATAAGCAGGCACAATTCAATCTGGGTTTGATGTTCTATCGCGGCATCGGACTACAGCAAAATTATTTATATGCTTATGAGTTATTTGAGCTCGCCGCACGCCAGGGCGACGAACGCTCACAACAAGGCATGAAAGCCATCATCGCGGAAGCGCCAGCCGCTATCGTCGATCAAATCAATACTCGTCAATCTACCCTCAACTGAGACCCATATTATGCAATTAGGTACACCATTATCACCCTCTGCCACGCGTGTCATGCTGCTAGGCAGCGGTGAATTAGGCAAGGAAGTCATTATTGAATTACAACGTTTAGGGATAGAAGTCATTGCCGTTGACCGTTATGCCCATGCACCCGGACATCAGATTGCGCACCGTGCGCATGTAATCGACATGACCGACGCAGCCCAACTACGTGCCTTGGTTGAAGCCGAACGCCCGCATTTTATTGTGCCTGAAATTGAAGCCATTGCGACTGATGAATTATTAGCCATCGAGCAAGCCGGTATCAGCCAGGTGATCCCTACCGCACGTGCTACCCAGCTCACCATGAACCGAGAAGGCATACGCCGATTAGCCGCAGAAACACTCGGACTGGCAACATCACCTTATCGGTTTGCTGATAGTCTGGAAGAACTACAAGCTGCGATAGATGAACAAATCGGCTATCCATGCATCATCAAGCCGGTCATGTCGTCTTCAGGCAAAGGCCAGTCGATGATTAAATCGGCGACTGACGTATTACCTGCATGGGAATATGCTGCGAGTGGAGGGCGTGTAAAACAGGGACGCATTATCGTTGAAGGTGTAATCGATTTTGATTATGAAATCACTTTGCTTACTGTGCGGGCTTTGGGTACATCAGGTCAAGTTGAAACGCACTTTTGCGACCCTATAGGTCATATTCAGGTACAAGGCGACTACGTTGAATCCTGGCAGCCACAAGCCATGTCAGAAGCTGCACTGAAAAGCGCGCAAGACATCGCTCATCGCGTCACTGAAAACTTGGGTGGGCGCGGTATTTTTGGTGTGGAACTGTTTGTAAAAGGCGATATGGTATGGTTTTCAGAAGTTTCACCCCGCCCGCATGACACCGGCATGGTCACCATGTGCAGCCAGTATCAAAGTGAATTTGAACTGCATGCACGTGCGATTTTAGGCTTGCCTGTTGATACCCGCTTACGTGAACCGGGAGCTTCCGCCGTGATTTATGGGGGTATGGACGCTGATGGTATCGTCTTTAATGGTGTAGCCGATGCGCTCAGCGTGCCCCGCAGCCAGATACGGTTATTTGGCAAACCTACAGCGTTTGTGCGTCGGCGCATGGGGGTTGCACTGGCTTGTGCGGACGATACCGACACAGCCAGACAACGGGCAAAACTGGCTGCGAACAAGGTCATACCATCGGCCGTAGCAAACTAAGATAACGAAATAAGCTTGTGCTTACCCACAGTTTCTGTGGATAACTTTGTGGATAGCGTGTTAGTCTGAGTGCTAAGTTACCTGCTGGTAAGGTTTTTTACCTGCGGGTCATTTTTTAGACATATTAAATATCATTTAAAATCATGTAGTTATATTTTTTACTCGACGTCAAGTAAATTCTTGCGATTTTAGAAACTTTTATTTTTCGTGTGGAGAATTCAATATAAGCAAATCATGAAATTAGACTGGCTTATAGATTTATACGCTAACTCTATCACACACAAGGCTTTTTTTAGATTACCCACAATTTCTGTGGATAACTTTGTGGGTAATATGTTTATCAAGTAGCTAAGTGACCCGCGCATAAGGAATTTTATCTATTGCCTAAATTTTGACATTATAATTTATCCTTTATAATCAAATTGATAATAAAATTAGACCACGTCAAGCTATTTACTTTAAATTTGTTTCGTTTTGTAACCACTGTGGAAAATCCTTGACAAATTCTCCGTTAAACCAGCCAGCATCTATCCTGACTGTAACCAGCTTTAACCGCTGGATACAACAGACGCTTATCAGCACGATACCGCTCACATGGGTCGCGGGTGAAATATCCAACCTCACTCGTGCAGCATCCGGTCATTGGTATTTTTCGTTGAAAGATGCGCAAGCACAGGTGCGCTGTGTGATGTTCCGCGGACGTAACCAATTTATTGACTGGCAGCCCGAGAACGGCATGCAGGTTGAAGTTCGCGCCACTGCCGGGCTATACGAGCCACGCGGTGAGTTTCAATTACAAGTGGAAAATCTGCGCCGAGCCGGACTCGGGGCACTGTTTGAGGCCTTTGAACGACTCAAGCGCAAACTGGAACTGGAAGGTTTGTTTGATAGCGCACGCAAACGCGCCATCCCTGCCATGCCACGCCAAATCGGCATCATCACTTCACCGCAAGCAGCTGCGCTACGTGACGTACTGACTACGCTTAACCGGCTCATGCCCAGCTTGCCCGTCATACTTTACCCGTGCCAAGTGCAAGGTACGACAGCCCCTGCACAAATTATTAATGCGCTTAATTTTGCCTACCAGCGTGCAGAGTGTGATGTGCTGATTATTTGCCGAGGTGGTGGCAGCATAGAAGATTTATGGGCATTCAATGATGAGCAAGTGGCGCGTACCGTAACTGCCAGCCCTATCCCCATAATCAGTGGCGTAGGGCATGAAACTGATTTCACCATTACGGACTTTGTCAGCGACTTGCGCGCGCCAACACCGACTGCGGCTGCTAGTCTGGCGTGCCCCAATCGTGACCAACTTTTACAGTCATTAGATTTGATACAGGCACGCCTAAGTCGTCAATTGCGATCACAAATTGCACAGCGACAACAAAAATTGCAACACCTGACTGCCCGTCTGGTTCATCCAGGTAAACGTATACAAACACAGCGCATCACATTGCAACAATTCGCCAACCGCCTGCGGCTTGCTCAGCAGGCCAATTTACAACAGCGTATCTGGCAGCAGGCACAACTTAAAGTCCGATTAAAACGACCGAACATGGAAACGCGTCGCAGCCAGCTCACGCAATATCGAAACCGTATGCAATTAACGATGCAGCATTTATTAAGCCAGCGCTTATCTACTTTGCAGCATTTGCGTAACGAATTAAACCATCTAAGTCCGAATGCTGTGCTCACACGCGGCTATGCCATTGTCAGCGATGAACAAGGCGATATCGTTCACAACACTGCGCAACTGGACATCAACGCCAAACTCAGCATCCATTTTGCAAAAGATAGTGTTGATACGCAGGTACGTCGTTTATATACAACTAATCGTTTGAAAAAATAAGCTATTTTCGTTATAATGCACAGCTTCACGAACGAGGCGCATCCTTCAGCCGAAGTACCTCGCGATTTTTTAATCCATTTAGGAGAACACCATGGCTGTTACTACCGAATTAAAAGCACAATTAGTTGCTGAATATCAACACGCTGCGGGCGATACTGGCTCATCTGAAGTACAAGTTGCTTTGTTGACTGCTCGCATCAACGACTTAACCGGCCACTTCAAAGCTAACGCTAAAGATCACCACTCACGTCGTGGTTTATTGCGTATGGTTAGCCGTCGTCGTAAATTACTGGATTACTTAAAGCGTACCAATAACGCGAGCTACCATAATCTGTTAGCTAAACTTGGTTTACGTAAATAATCTATTGGACATCATAACTGTCTAAATAACATACCGCCCCGCCCTATAAACGCGGGGCGGTTTTGTTTGAACGCTAAAGCTAAAAAATAGCAATCTAAAGGAAAACAATGAAAATTACTAAATCGTTTCAATATGGTCGCCAGACCGTCACCCTGGAAACAGGCGAAATCGCACGTCAAGCCAGTGGTGCAGTTTTAGTCACCGTTGATGACACAGTCGTATTAGTCACTGTAGTAGGCAAACACGATGTTAAAGCTGGTCAGGACTTTTTCCCACTGACAGTTGATTACCAAGAAAAAACTTATGCTGCAGGCAAAATCCCTGGTGGCTTTTTCAAACGCGAAGGCAAGCCTTCAGAAAAAGAAACCCTGACATCACGTTTAATCGACCGCCCATTGCGTCCATTATTCCCAGAAGCGTTCTACAACGAAATCCAGATTATCGCGACTGTGATGTCCAGCAACCCAGAAGTCGATTCAGACATTTTGGCGTTGATCGGTTCATCAGCTGCCTTGGCTGTATCTGGCATTCCTTTTGCTGGTCCAGTCGGTGCTGCCCGCGTGGGTTTCATCAACAACGAATACGTGCTGAACCCACTCGCTAGCGAATTACCTAACTCAGCGATGGATTTGATTGTTGCAGGTACCAGCCAGGCTGTGTTGATGGTCGAATCTGAAGCTCAGCAATTATCTGAAGAAATCATGTTGGGCGCTGTCGTTTACGGTCATCAACAGATGCAAGCTGTAATCAACGCGATCAACGAACTAGCTGACGAAGTAAATCCTGAGCCTTGGGATTGGCAAGCACCTGCCGCCAATGAAGAACTCATTGGCAAGGTAGCTGCGTTTGCAGAAGCCGACTTGAACAAAGCTTACGAAATTCGCCAAAAACGTGAACGTTCTAAAGAAATCAAAGCTATCCACAGCCGTATGGCTGAGCAATTGATTACCAGCGACATGGGTACATTGGCAGTTAATGAAATTAACGACATTTTCCATAACCTGGAAGCAAAAATCGTTCGTAACCAAATTTTGAATGGTCAACCGCGTATTGACGGTCGTGATACTCGCACTGTGCGCCCTATCACCATCCGCAATAGCGTATTGCCACGCGTACATGGCTCATCGTTGTTTACCCGTGGTGAAACTCAAGCCATGGTGGTAGCAACATTGGGTACAGGCCGTGACGAACAAAAAATTGATGCATTGCAAGGTGAGTACAGCGATCGCTTCATGCTGCATTACAACATGCCTCCGTACGCGACTGGCGAAACAGGTCGCGTAGGCACACCTAAGCGTCGCGAAATCGGCCACGGCCGTTTAGCTAAACGTGCATTGGCAGCTGTATTGCCTAGCCGTGAAGAATTTGGCTACACCATGCGCGTGGTTTCCGAAATCACCGAATCCAATGGTTCATCTTCTATGGCTTCAGTTTGCGGTGGTTGCCTGGCATTGATGGACGCTGGTGTACCATTGAAAGCTCACGTTGCAGGTATCGCAATGGGCTTGATTAAAGAAGGTAACCGTTTTGCTGTACTGACCGATATTCTGGGTGATGAAGATCACTTAGGCGATATGGACTTTAAAGTAGCGGGTACTGACGCTGGTATCACTGCATTGCAAATGGATATCAAGATTACTGGTATCACCAAAGAAATCATGAAAGCCGCACTTGCTCAAGCCAAAGAAGGCCGTATGCACATTCTGGGCTTGATGAAAACAGCAGTAGGCGGTGCAAGTACCGAAATGTCTGCTTATGCACCACGCATTATCAGCATGAAGATTAACCCTGAAAAGATACGTGACGTTATCGGTAAAGGCGGCGCTGTTATCCGCGCGCTTACCGAAGAAACAGGTACACAAATCGACATCGGTGAAGATGGTACTGTTAAAATCGCTTGCACCAGTGCTGAATCTGGCGAAATCGCAAAACGCCGTATCGCAGAAATCACTGCTGAAGTTGAAGTAGGTAAAGCCTACGAAGGTACTGTTATCAAGCTGCTGGATTTTGGTGCGATTGTTAACGTATTACCTGGCAAAGATGGTTTGTTGCACATTTCTCAAATCGCCCATGAGCGTGTCAACTCAGTAGGAGAGTACCTGAAAGAAGGTCAACACGTTACCGTGAAGATACTGGAAGCTGATGAGAAAGGCCGTTTACGCCTGTCAATGAAGGCTTTGGTAGAAGCACCTGCTAAAGAATCAGCAGAAGCTGCACCAGCTGCTGAATAAACCTATACAGCAGACAATAAAAAAGCAGCCCAGGCTGCTTTTTTATTGTCTGCAATATTTAAAATCATTCACCACCGAGGAAACTATTCCACCAATGTTTGCGGTTATTGGGCACCACTTTAGGCTCCATAGCTTCAGGAGGAATCTGACTCATTACCCAACCTGGCAACACCCTGTCCTTACTCGAACCACATGAAACACCCAAATTATTTGGATCGTAAATGACGACAAAAGTAGGCGCTTGCGTATCGTCGGCATAGACTATGCCGCAGTAACGCTCTTCATGTTCTTTATGCAGCAGCGCATCAATACGCTTGGTAAATTCGGCCACTTGCTCAGCACTCGCTGCCGCTGTAGGCAATTCCTGACCTACCGCATAAAGATACCAACCAGCACCCGTATCAATACGCGGCCAGAAAGCAGTTAACTGGTCCCAGGATAACAAGCTGTACAACATGCCATCCAACTTAGCTTGAAACGCACTCACCTCAACACTCCTTATAAACCACAGGGATTAACGCGCTACTTGACGCTCTCTGAATTCATCCAGTGTTTTGCAATCTATGCACAAAGTAGCCGTTGGACGGGCTTCCAGCCGCTTTAACCCGATTTCAACACCACATGCATCACAATAGCCATAATCTTGTTCATCGATTTTAGCGACAGTCTGCTCTATCTTCTTGATCAGTTTGCGTTCACGATCACGGTTACGCAGCTCCAGCGCCATATCGGATTCCTGACTGGCTCTGTCGTTAGGATCTGCAAACAAAGTGGCATCTTCTTGCATCGCATGAATAGTGCCATCGATATCTTCAGATAACTCCGCTTTCCAATCCTCCAATATTTTGCGAAAATGCGCTAGTTGCGCAGCTGACATGTACTCTTCATCTGGCTTAGGAGTATACGGCGTAAATTTTTTGAAATCTGTACCCATGGTATTTAATATCGCTTCCGTTTGTTCTTGAAAAAGGCAAACCTACTTAATAACAGAATTATGCTCTTAGAGCAATAAGGAACCCTATAAATGACATTACAAGCGCTAATTTTTGACGTAGATGGCACACTTGCCGACACTGAGCGCGATGGTCATCGTGTTGCATTTAATGCCGCATTTCGCGAATTTGGATTGGATTGGAACTGGGATGTTTCACTCTATGGTGAATTACTTGCCATCACTGGTGGCAAAGAACGCATGCGCTATTATGTAGAAAAATTCAACACCAGCTACCAGCAACCAGCCGATTTTAATGATTTAGTGGTTGCGCTACACAAAGCTAAGACCAGACATTACACCGAATTACTCCAGCAAGGCGGCATCCCCATGCGCACAGGCACCACACGCTTAATTCAGGAAGCACGTGACGCTGGTTTACGCTTAGCCATTGCCACCACCACTACACCAGAAAACGTAACGGCCTTACTCAAATACAGTTTAGCTGATGATGCGAATGACTGGTTCGAAGTCATTGCAGCAGGAGATATCGTACCGGCCAAAAAGCCAGCAGCCGATATTTATATCTGGGCGTTACAGCAAATGGGATTGAGTGCGCAGGACTGTTTTGCGTTCGAGGACTCAGAAAACGGCATTAAATCCAGCCTGGGTGCAGGCATAAAAACATTAGTCACAGTGAATGACTATACGCTGACTCATGATTTCACTGGCGCCACAGCAGTAGTAAGCGACATGGGCGAACCTGATGCCAGTCCACAAATCATGTGTGGCAGTCTGCATGGTCAGCCTTGCGTTAACCTGGCTGCTATTCGTGCCTGGCACGCAGCAAACTAACCATGTTGGCCAGCTATAGCACCTGTTTTAAATAAGTTATCGCGCAGCTCGTGATCCATTACTGGATCGCGGCGGCGTATCCATTCCAGCACCATCGCAGCATGTTCTTTTTCCTCATCGCGATTGTGCGCGAGTATAGCTTTCAGCTCTGGATCAGTACACGCATCAACCCGCTGGTTATACCAGTCCACCGCTTCCAACTCTTCCATTAACGAGGTAATTGCACGATGCATATCTTGGGTTGCGTCACTTAATTTTTCAATTGCTTCGTGATAGCCTTCGTTTGCCATGTCGTTTCACCTTATAATGAACAAAACCTTATTTCGTTAGCCTAATACAACCAGTCATTTCAAATTCATCACTGAACTTATGAACTCAAAAACTATCCCTACCGATGACGAGTTGCGCAGCAAATTAACTCCTGAACAATACCATATTTGCCGAGAGCACGGCACTGAACGCGCTTTTACAGGCAAATATTGGGATCTGAAAGCTGCTGGCACTTATCATTGCGCCGTATGCGACGCATTGTTATTTAATTCGGATACCAAATATGATTCAGGCAGTGGCTGGCCCAGCTTCTGGCAACCGGCAACAGATACGGCTATTGATGAACGTATAGACCGCAGCCTGATGATGGCGCGTACAGAAGTACTTTGCAATCACTGCCATAGCCATTTAGGTCATGTTTTCACTGATGGTCCTGCACCTACAGGCTTACGCTATTGCATCAACTCCGCCTCCCTAGAATTTATACCTGCTTAATTATGATACACACCGTTACCATTAGCGCTATTCAGCAAGCCAGCCCCACAGTTAAAATTTTTCAGCTGGATGATGCCGATTCAGCATTCCATTACCTGGCTGGTCAGTGGATAGATTTATACGTAGATATACAGGGGAAAACGGAAGTCGGCGGCTACTCCATGACCTCCACGCCGACTACGCACGGACATCTGGAACTAGCTATTAAATCCAGCACACGTCACCCAGTCACTCGCTGGTTACACGAACAAGCTCAGGTTGGGGATCAGGTACGCATCTCTGATGGCCAGGGTGTTTTTTTCTATCAGGCCGAAATGAGCCCACGTGTGGTACTTGTCGGTGCAGGAGTCGGGGTCACCCCGCTTATCAGTATTTTCCGTTATATAGGTGCATCACTCCCGCAAACGGATGCCACATTAATTTATAGCATACCAAGCACTGATGAATTTTTATTCCAGGAAGACATTGAAAAAATCAGCCAACTGCCCAATATGCATCATATAGTCACTCTGACCCAAGCTGATAACACATGGCAAGGAAAGACTGGACGCATAGATGCCGCGTTATTTAAAGCGGCAGGAATGAGTGATGAAACGCTGTATTACCTGTGCGGCCCACAAGGTATGGTGGAGGATGTGAGCGCGGTTTTAACCAGCATAGACGTGCCAGCCAGCCGTATTATTTATGAGAAGTGGTGGTAGATTTATACCTTGCCAGCACTACCGCAACAGGGATAATTCAACATCCCACCCATCATCTAGGAATACCCAATGAAAATATTGCCACGTATCCTGGCTTGCCAACTTATTGCCATCCTTCTCCCCATCACGGCTAATGCCGCAGACAACCCAGTTCGCAACTATCCTGCACAAAAAGTTGCCGCCCATACGTATGTAATACACGGCCCATTAGGTCAGCCCTCAGTCAAGAATCAAGGGTTTATGAACAACCCTGGCTTTATTATCACGCAAGATGGTGTGGTAGTGATTGATCCAGGCTCCAGCCTGGAAACGGGACGCATGGTGTTACGTCAAATCGCTAAAGTGACTAAACTTCCAGTAACCTATGTATTTGACACCCACATTCACGGCGATCACTGGTTAGGCAATGAGGCTATTACCGATGCTTATCCTGATGCAAAATTAGTCGCACATCCGGACATGATCAAACTGGCGCAGCAGGGCGAAGCTGAGGTATGGGTGGATCGCATGAACCAGCTCACAGACAATTACACCGCATCAACCAAAGCCGTTATCCCCACTATTCCCGTCATTGATGATCAAACCATCACCACGGGTGGTATGCACTTTCATATTTATGCACCTGAAAATGCACACAGTAAAACCGATATCATGATAGAAGTGGTTGAAGATGCCACACTGTTCACCGGCGACAATGTACTCAACAATTATATTGGACGTGTGGACGACGGCACCTTTGCTGGCAGCATCGCTGCCTGCGACCGTGCCATAGGCTTGCACGACAAACGCTATGTGCCTGGACATGGCCAGACGGGTTCGATTGCTATAGTGAAACGGTATCGAGATTATTTATCTACATTGCTCGCTACCGTCAAAGCACAGCACGATGCAGGCAAAGCTGATTTTGAAATGAAAGACATTGTCGCTGCAAAATTGAAGAAATTCCGCAATCTGCCGGGCTTTACCGAGCAATTAGGTAAACAAATCAGCCTGGCTGTACTGGAAATCGAAGCGACTAATTGACAACCCATAACTGGGCGAGGCGTACCGTCAACACGGTACTGCCTTGCATAATAATCCAGCCAGTACGCCGATTATCACCCGTATCACTGAATTCAAACCGATAACTGCGTTGTAAACCAATACGCCCGTCATCGTCACGCGCCAGTCTCAATTTATCCAGCGCAACTGTCGCATCAAGCAATTGTACATTCTCGCTGTCGGTTTCACGCTTTGCCCGTGCGACGGCAATGTCATGGCATTTCATGCTGTCCAGCCAGAACCAGGCCAAACCTAGCGCTACCGCAATTACCAACCACTCCACGTATCAACCCTTACGTGGCAAGAACAAAGCGGCGACTTGCTTACTACGGGCAGGCTGATTGGGGCGAACTATCAAAGGCATGTCAGGCACATCAACATCACCGCGTTCACGTTTAGCTACCGGTGGTGCTGGCTCGGATGGTTTACTATTCCGCTCGCTATTGCCACGCTCGCTACGTACTGGTCGTGAGAACTCAGGCATGACAGCAACATCAGGTGCGTAACCAGGAATAATTTCAGATGGAATTTTTTTATTAAGCAGCTTTTCAATATCACTCAGATAACGAAACTCATCATCAGACACCAGTGAAATTGCTGCACCTGATGCGCCCGCACGACCTGTACGCCCGATACGATGCACATAATCTTCAGCCGCATGCGGCAAGTCAAAGTTCACCACCACAGGTAACTGATCTATATCGATACCACGCGCAGCTACGTCGGTGGCGACTAGTACTTGTATAGTTCCTTGCTTGAACTGGTCTAACGCTTCAACTCGTGCTTGCTGAGATTTGTCACCATGTATCGCATTGGCTGGAATACCATCGCGGCCTAATTGCTGTGCTAATCGATTTGCGCCTAGCTTGGTACTACAAAACACCAATACCTGATGCAACTGCCGGGACTTTATCAAATGGGTTAATAAAGCGTGCTTACGGGTTTTGTGCACTGGATGCACAATCTGAGTCACCGTTTCTGCCGTCGCATTACGTTTCGCCACTTCAATGAGTTGCGGCTGATTCATGATACTGTCTGCTAACTTCTTAATCTCTCCCGAGAAAGTCGCGGAGAACATCAGATTTTGCCGCCCCTCAGGCAACAATTCAATAATGCGACGCAAGTCAGGCATAAAGCCCATATCCAGCATACGATCCGCCTCATCAAGGATGAGCATTTGCACTTGCGACAAATTAACGGTTTTATTTTGCACGTGATCAAGCAAACGACCAGGTGTCGCCACAAGGATATCTATACCACCACGCAGAATATCAATTTGCGCATTCATATTCACGCCGCCATAAACAACAGTGGCACGTAAAGGCAAATACTTGCCATATTTCTGCACGCTTTCTTCAACCTGCATCGCCAATTCGCGCGTAGGTATCAAGATCAGGGCACGTATAGGATGACGTGCTGGAGATGGACTGCTGGTAGCATATTGTGCTAACCGGCTTAACATCGGCAATGTAAATCCCGCAGTTTTCCCCGTGCCCGTTTGTGCGCCCGCCATTACATCACAGCCCGTCAACACAACGGGAATAACCTGCGCTTGTACTGGTGTAGGCTCAGTGTAACCACACTCCTCCACAGCACGTAGTATCTCAGGTACGAGACCGAGATCAGAAAAAGCCATGCACTACCTCTCAACAATTCATAAAACGCTATTTTACAACATCCCCAACTCGGTTTGCTGTTTATATCTTGCTTTAATTAGCTTAATTAGAATATAATTAAATTCTAATATAATTCATCATCAGCAAAATCCAGAATAGGCTGGTAATATCCTCAAGGGATACATACACATTAGGTGAACATAAACGATGAACCTGCATATTAAGTATCAACCCGTTTTGTCAGCCGTGGCACTCGCGATCGCGCTGCTGCCATACACGCCAGCACACGCCGACTCGCTCAATTTAACCCAAGAAGAAACCCTCAGCCCCCCGCTCAGTTTTAACGAATGTGTCGAAATCGCATTGAAACAGAACTTCGACCTGATATCCAGCCGTGCCCAAATCGATCAAGCACAATCGGGGCTGGATCAGGCGCAAGCTAACCGCATGCCAAAATTAACCGCGTCCATTAACGCCATGGGTTCTAACGATGCCATGAATGCATTCGGCATGAAACTATCACAGCGTACCGCTACTTTTAATGATTTTGGTGCAAATCAATTCGATCCCAACAATCTGAATGTCGCCCCCACTTCATTGAACTACCCAGGCTTTGTCACCAACGTAAACACTCGCCTGGAAGTGCAAATACCTGTCTACACAGGTGGCATGATCAGCAATGGTATTAAACAGGCTCAAGCTTATATCAAAGCCGCGCGCAACGGCGATATTGCAGCACGCCAACAAGTGATTTTCCATGTGCTGCAAGCCTACCAGGGTGTGCATACCGCACGCGCCTATCTGGTCGTTAGCAAACAGGCAGAAGCTGCTGCAGACTCACAAGTCAACATGATGGAAAAACTGGTTAAAGGCGGTGTTATCGTGAAAAGCGATTTACTCTCAGGCCAAGTCCGGTTACAAGATATACGCATACAACGCATGCAGGCTGAAAATGCCGTCAGTAACGCACTTGATCAACTTCACCTGCTGCTGGGCATGCCATTAACAGCACCACTAAATGTTGGCGCATCGGTTGACATTAAACCCACCACCATGACTACCGAAGCATTGCGTCAAACAGCGATTGCAAACAATCCTGGCGTGAATGCACTCCGCCAGCAAGTGGAAGCGAGTGCGGCTAATATCGGCATGGCCAAAGCCGCATACAAACCACAAGTAGGTCTGATGTTACGGCAGGACTGGAACGACCCTACTCTGGGATTCAGCGCTAATTCATATACCGTAGGTGGTACTGTGTCATGGACAGCATTTGATGGCGGCGTCACTTCAGCCGGTGTTGCCCGTGCTCGTGCTGCACAAACAGCAATCACCGCCAAACTGGCTCAAGCAGAGGCAGGTGTCGCTTATCAGGTTGAGGATGCCCGTCGCAAAGCAAGTGAAGCCGAGCAACGACTGAGTGCAAGACATCTCGGAGAAGAACAAGCAACAGAGGCTGCCAGCCTGGTAAACAAGCGTTATATCAATGGTGTTGCCACAATTACCGAACAACTCGCCGCCCAGGCACAATTAGACAAAGCCCGCGCTGATGTCGTTGCTGCTGAGTACGATGTTGCCATCCAGCGTGCCAATTTGAAGCTAGTCCTCGGCCAGCTTGAAGCCGAACAATTATAATCAGGAGCCAACCGTGAATCACCCTATTGCAAAACCACTTATCATTGCAGTTCTGAGCGCCCTCATACTCACAGGCTGCGGCAAACAACCGGCAGAACCAGCTGGCACCACAACGGCAAACACAATTAAAGCCAATGTCATAAGCATTAAAACCAGCAGTGCGCCCATTATAGCCAACGCACCCGCCACGGTAGTCGCAGAACAGCAAGCAGAAATAGCCTCTCGCATCATGGGCTTCATTCGTGAAATCAATGTCGAAGTAGGTCAAAAAGTCAGCGCGGGACAGCATCTGTTTCGTATTGATCCTAGTGACATCCAGGGTCAGGTAAGCCAGGCCAATGCAGGATTGGCGCAAGCGCAGGCTGCATTGGCAGACGCGAAAAATGATTATGAACGCTTCGGTACGCTATATAAGGAAGAAGCCATTCCTAAAGCACAATGGGATAAAATTCGTCTGCAATACCAAGTCGCGCAACAACAATTTGCCGCAGCAAAAGCCGGCTTGGGTAGCGCGGGTGCACAAATGAATTACGCCACACCTACTGCCCCATTTGCAGGCGTGATCACCCAAAAACTGGCAAATGTTGGCGACCTCGCCGCACCAGGACGTCCAATTCTGGTCATGGAGAACCCCGCCAAACTGCTGGTACAGACACAAGTCCCAGAAGACATATTTAAACACTTGCAAATTGGCACGCCAGTCAGCCTGCACATAGACAGCACCAACACAGATATCACAGGCAAAGTCTCAAATCTGGTCACGGCCGCTGACCCTATGAGTCACACCCATTTAGTCAAAATCGCCCTGCCTGAAGGTCATGGTTTGCAAAGTGGTATGTTCATCCAGGCGAGCTTCTCCACGGGGATGGCCGCCGGCCTGAATGTACCTGCCAGCGCAATCCTGAACCGCGCAGGCATAACAGGTGTATTCGTAGTAGATAACCAGGGGATTGCACATTACCGCATGGTACGTGTAGGTGACACCCAAAATAACATGACTACTATTCAGGCAGGCTTGAATACCGGTGAACAAATAGTAACCAGCAATACCGACCATCTGGAATCAGGCGACAAAGTCATCAACACGGGGGTGGGTAATGTCTGATCACCAACCTAGCGACCTGAACATTGCAGGGAAAATCGCACGCACTTTCCTTGAATCTAAAATCACTGCAATGATAATGCTCGCCATCACCCTTGCAGGGGTAATGGCATTATTTGTTACTGCGCGCGAATATAATCCGCAGATTGTCGTCCCGGCTGCCAATATCATCGTAGCCAAGCCAGGAGCTTCATCGACTGAAATTGAAAACACCATCATTAAACCACTAGAAGCCATCATGAACTCACAATCGGGGGTGAAGCACAGCTATGGCTATGCGGCAGCTGATTTTGGTGTGGTGACAGTACAGTTTGATGTCGGGCAAGATCAGGAACGCAGCATGGTCAAGCTCTACAACCAGATCGCGCAAAACTGGGATCGCATGCCAGCCGGCGCAATGCAACCTATAGTGCGACCTATCAACGTCGATGATGTACCTATTATCACCATCACCCTCAGTTCCGCCGAATTAAATGGCATGCAACTGCGTGACGTAGGTAATCATGTGCTGGAACAGCTGCGCAACGTTGCAGGTGTATCCTTTACCGAAATACTCGGTGGCGAGCGCCATGCCGTCAATGTCTGGATAGACCCGACCAAATTATCGGCAACTGGTCTGAGTCTGGATCAGGTTGACAAGATGCTAATGGGTGCAAACGTCTCTATCCCAGTAGGCACCTTGGTCAACAACAACCGCGATCAACCACTACGTTTGTCAGGCTTCATCGGTAACGCCCAGGAAGTGGGGAAAATCATTATTGGCGCCCCCAATGGCAAGGCAGTATTCCTGCGTGATGTTGCCACTATACAAGAAGGCGCAGCTGAAACTGATGAACTTAGCCGTTTTGCATTTGGTGCGTCTAGCAACGATAAACAGGCTCACTCAGGTGAAGCACCTGCAGTAACCATCGCTATCGCTAAAAAAGCAGGTACAAATGCCGTAGTAGTTGCGGATGCAGTACTGAAAAAACTGGAAGTACTGAAACGCGCCGCTATTCCACAAGGCATTACCGTCAGCGTCACGCGTGATGATGGCGCCAAAGCGGATGATGCAGTAAATACTTTGATGGAACATTTGGCAATTGCCATCGGTTCAGTCGTGGTTATTCTGGTGATTTTCCTCGGCTGGCGCGAAGCCGCTATCGTCACCCTCACCGTCCCACTGATTTTATTTGTAGTCCTGACCATAGGCCTGTTTGCTGGCCAGACGATTAACCGTATTACCTTATTTGCCCTGATATTATCCCTGGGCTTATTAGTCGACGCGGCCATCGTGGTAATAGAAAACATACACCGCCACATGCATCAGGGCGGCGGCAAAGATTTTAAGACCGCATTAGTTGCAGCAACGAATGAAATCGGCAATCCAACCAATATCGCTACTATAGCTGTGATACTTGCGTTTGTGCCTATGGCGTTTGTTACAGGGATGATGGGGCCTTTCATGCAGCCTATCCCGTTTAATGTCCCTATCGCCATGATAGCGTCGTTGCTGATTGCCTACATGGTTGTACCTTGGGCAGCCAATCTCTGGCTTGCAGGCAAAGCGGCCAAATCACTCATAGAACACAAGCCACTGGAAGCTGATCACGCTGACAGTAAAGATCCACTGCATCGTGCTTATGTAGCGGTTATCACCCCACTCATCAAACACAGCGGCAAACGCAACATATTGTTCGTTGTCGTCATCGCCTTACTGGTTGCAGCCATGCTACAGCCAGCCTGGCAATTCATCCGTCCATCAGGCATCAATGGCCCATTATCGGCTTTGGGTGTGGAATTGAAGATGCTGCCTAACGACAACACCAATACCTTCTTGCTACAAGTGGATACACCTGCCGGCACGACTTTGGCAGAAACCGACAATGTCGCTCGCGCAGTTGGCGATGTCTTGGCAAAAACTGAATTTGTGACGGACTATCAAACTTTTCTGGGCATGACTGCACCGATAGATTTTGCCGCCCTGGTTCGGGGTGACATGCTTAAACGGGGTGACAATATTGCCCAAATTCGGGTTAATTTAACCAGCAAGCACCATCGCTCAGTTGCCTCACACGAAATTGTAAAACGCCTTGATGCTGCGTTAAACAAAGTACGTACAGCGTACCCTGCTGCCAAAATCAAACTGTACGAAACACCACCAGGACCACCTGTGCAATCACAGATACTGGCGGAACTATATGGTCCGGACTATACCAAACTACGTGGTGCGGCTGATGAAGTGAACCATGATTTTGATAAAGTATTCGGCATCATTAACGTCGACAATTCGGTCACTAGCACAGTTGACAGCTTCTACATCAAAGTGGATAGACAAAAAGCCGCCTTGTCCGGTGTTGCAGTGGGTCAGGTAGCGCTGCTGTTACACAACTATGTATCTGGCTTTAATATCGGCACCGTACATATAGATAACAGTCTGGAACCTATCAACCTGACAGTTCGCATTCCGCGTAGCCAACGCCAGACACCAGAGCAGATTATGGCTATCCGCATCACTAACATGAGCGGTCAGCAAATTCCATTGTCAGCTATCGCCACTATAGAACGCGCAACGCAGGACAAGCCTATTTATGACCGTGATCAGCATCCCGTGGTTATGATAGGGGGTGAACTACTCCAGTCCAGCCCTGTGTACGCTGTATTAGCGCTGGATAAAATGCTTGATGGAAAAAAATTAAGCAATGGCGTGACATTCAAAACTGGCAATCTCGGTTTTGTTGAAGCACAACCAGACGATGTGATTAATTACCACTTGTTATGGGGTGGTGAAATGCGCCTGACACTAGATGTATTCCGTGACCTCGGCTCCGCATTTATCGTGGCGCTGGTCTTCATTTATTTGATGCTGGTAGGCTATTACAAATCTTTCATGATGCCACTCATCGTGATGGGTGCGATCCCACTGACTTTGGTCGGTGTTTTCCCAGGCCACTGGATTACCCAACAAGCCTTCACCGCCACATCGATGATAGGTGTGATTGCACTGGCGGGTGTGGTCGTGCGTAACTCACTATTACTCATCGATTTCATCATTGATTATCGCAAACAGGGTTATGGACTAGAACAGGCCGTGATAGAAGCAGGCGCAGTACGTTTCCGCCCTATTATGCTCACCGCGCTGGCAATTATCCTCGGCTCGGCCATCATGATTACCGACCCCGTATTTGGTGGACTGGCCGTATCCTTGATATTTGGCACCTTCGCCTCCACTGTACTTACATTAGTCGTAATTCCGCTAATGTACTATTTGTGGGAACGACGCCTGGAAAAAACTGCTTAATTTTTTAAAACTTGATAGAAAAAGGAAACATTATGACCGTAGAACGTATAGTCCGAATTATCGCTGGCTTATTCATCATGCTATCATTAGCGCTTGCCCACCAGTCAGGCGCCATCAATATGGCTCAACCTAGCTGGCTGTGGTTTACCGCCTTTGTTGGATTTAATTTATTTCAAAGCGGCCTGACCCGTTTCTGCCCTATGGACATGATGCTCAAAAGTGCAGGAGTAAAATCAAGCTGCGGTTTATAGGAGCGTATTTTGGAATTTGTACAAAGTAATATCTGGTTAATTATTTTAGCGGCTTTCTCTGGCTTCATGCTGTTGTTCCCAAATATGCGCAGCAAGCTGGGTGGTGGTCAGGAAGTTGATGCTACAGAAGCAGTACAACTGATTAACCATGAAAATGCACTCGTGCTCGACGTACGTGAATTTAACGAGTTCAGTGCAGGTCATATTGCTAATGCCAAACACATACCTGTTGGGCAGCTTGCTGACAGTATTAAAACACTGGAAAAACACAAAGAACTCACCATCGTAGTTAACTGTCGTTCAGGTGGACGTTCTGCCATGGCGTGCAGCGTGTTGCGTAAAAATGGTTTTACTAAAGTTTACAATTTAAGAGGTGGTATCACAGCTTGGCAACAAGCAAATTTACCAACCACGGTGAAATAAATGCCTGAAATTATTATGTACTGCACAGCAGCTTGTCCCTACTGCGTCATGGCGGAAAAGCTGTTACTCAACAAGGATGTGGAAGTCACCAAAGTTCGCGTTGATCTGGAACCGGGTCGTCGCGAAGAAATGATGACGCGTACTGGTCGCCGTACCGTTCCACAAATTTACATCGGTGATAAACACATTGGTGGCTTTGACGATTTGTCTGCGCTTGATAAAGCTGGCGGCCTGGATCCGTTACTGGCCGCTTAACCCCTTGTAAAATCCAAAAAAACCCACATATAGTTTGTATGTGGGTTTTTTATTTCAGGAGTCAAGAATGGAACTTATTTGTCCGCACTGCAGCGCAATTAACCGCATCCCCGAAGCCCGTTTAAACCAGAATCCCAATTGTGGCAAATGCGGTCAGGCATTGCACACTGGACTACCCGTCGATTTAACCACCACTACATTTGATCGCTACATTACTCGCAATCAACTTCCTGTATTAGTGGATTTCTGGGCTAGCTGGTGCGGCCCCTGCAAAATGATGGCACCCACTTTCAAACAAGTCGGAACTGAACTTGCCAGCCGGGTACGTTTTGCTAAGGTTGAGACAGAAGCTGAGCAAGCGCTTGCTGCTCGCTATCAAATCCGCAGCATCCCTACACTAGTTTTATTCAAAGATGGCAAAGAACATGCACGCATGTCCGGCGCGCTGGATGCAAACGGTTTGAAACAGTGGCTACGCTCGCAAGACGTTAACTGAGCATCTCACGTGCATGCTGACGGGTGGTGTCAGTAATCGTTACTCCACCCAACATGCGTGCGATTTCATCTACCCGTGCAACTGCATCTAATGTATGAATGTGGCTCACCACTTGGTTTTCATGTTGAACTTTACTGACTTGTAAATGATACTCTCCCTGCGCCGCGACTTGCGGCAGATGGGTAATACAGAGTATTTGTCGGCTACTGCTCAGTCCTTTTAACAAATGGCCCACGATTTCTGCAACACCGCCACCGATACCGACATCCACTTCATCGAATATTAAAGTCGGCACACCTGCAACCTGACTAATTGCGGTTTGCAATGCCAGGCTGATACGCGACAACTCACCACCTGATGCAACTTTTGCAAGTGGCTTAGGGCTAATGCCGGCATGAGGTGCAACCAGAAACTCAATCTGTTCTAAACCATGCATATTACCCACTTCCAGCACGGTCAGCGCAATAGCAAACTGCCCACCTGCCAGAGCCAGTTGTTGCATCGTGGTGCTGACAATATCGGCTAATTTGGTCGCAGTATCTTGCCTTATTTCACTCAGTTTGATTGCCGCAGCATGCCAAACAGCATGCGCGTCAGCGACCTCGGCAGCAAGCGCAGCAGAGTCTTCACTTTGGACGAGTTCTGCATAACGCTGTTGCACGTCAGCAAGTAATTCAGGCAAAGTTTCTACTTTCACCCGATACTTACGTGCAACATCGAGCACTTGCTCTATGCGTTGTTCAATTTCATATAACCGTGCTGGGTCAGCTTCCATCTGGTCGGCATAACGCCGCAAATCATGACTGGCTTCCTGTAATTGCACACCCGCTGATTCGATTAAATCATAAGCCGTTTGCAAACCAGCGTCATACTCCAACAAGCTGAGTAACTTTACTGCGACTACATTAATTTGACTGAGCGTAGCCGATTCACTTTCGCTCAGGGCATCCAGTGCAAAAGCGATACCAGCACCCAAATTCACTGCATTCGCCAGCCGCTTATGTTCGTCCTGTAAAGCATGCCAATCAACCAGATCAAATTGCAGCGCATTCAAATCCTGTGTTTTCCATTCCAGCTGCTCACGTTCTGCTGCGATTGCACCACTATCCTGCTGTAGCGCTAACAATGCATCATTTAATTTTTGCCAATGACGGTAGTGTTGCGCGACCTGTGCGGCCAGCTCACTGGCATTTCCATAACTATCGAGAATTTCACGTTGCGTCGCTGATTTCAGTAATGACTGATGTGCATGCTGACCATGTATATCAACCAGAAACTCACCTGCTTCGCGCAATTGCTGCGCACTTACCGCACGCCCATTAATAAAACAGCGTGACCGACCATTATTGTCTATCACGCGTCGCAACAGACAATTACCCTCATCATCCAGCTCATTATCCACTAACCATGTTTGCAGCAATGGCAGTGCCCATGCATCAAAATCCGCGCTGATTTCAGCACGCGCCGCACCTGCACGCACCACTCCCGCATCACCGCGCTCACCCAAAGCCAGCGCCAACGCATCGATGAGTATGGATTTACCAGCGCCAGTCTCACCTGTCAGTACGGTAAATCCCTGCTCAAAACTCAGATCTAGTTGATCAACAATGACAAAATCACGTAAAGCAAGTTGGCGCAGCATTAGAGCTTCTTCCCCCAGTACAATTTTTCCCGTAAGGTTTTGTAATAACTATAACCGCTAGGATGCAGCAAGCAAATTGCTTTAGGCGAACGACTAATACGCACCACATCGCCAATTTGTATATCAAAGGCACGCTGACCATCAAAATGCACACGAGCATCGTCGGCCTGCATCAATTGTAGCTCAACCACCGAATGGCTATTCACAACGATAGGACGCGCAGCCAATGTGTGTGCGCAAATAGGCACCATCACGAAGGCCTCCAAGGTTGGATGCAATATAGGGCCTCCCGCCGAAAGTGCATAAGCAGTTGAACCCGTAGGCGTAGCAATAACCAGACCATCAGAACGTTGGCTATAAACAAACTCGCCATCGATTACCGCCTCAAACTCGATTAACCGCCCCATTCCGCCCTTACTGACCACCACATCGTTAAATGCACAAGCGGAAAATATGACCTGACCATGGCGCACTATCTGCGTATTCAACAATAATCGTTTCTCGGTAACATAATCACCATCGAGAATGGCTGCCAGATCTTCTTGCATGGTTTCTGCGGGTACATCAGTCAAAAATCCCAAACGCCCCTGGTTAACACCCACCAGCGGAATATCATGCACTGCCAACATCCGTGCAATCGACAGCATAGTGCCATCACCGCCCAACACGACTGCCACATCGGCACGTTCTCCGATTTCAGTTAATTCTGCTGTCGGCTGATTTACCAAACCCAACTGATCCGCCGTGTTATGCGCTATCAATATCTCATAACCCAACTCACGCAAATAATCAGCGAGCTGTGGCAAACTGACGCCCATCTCTGGACTGTCATACTTACCAATCAAAGCAATTGTTTTAAACTTTTTCGACATAGTTAAAATCCTAATACATGCGGGTAAAGAATTTTCCGTTAAATCTATCCGAGCGCAATCATAGTTAGCGCAATCATAGTTGTTTTTTTGTACAATGACAGTATGTTAACCGAACGCGCACGTATCCTACTAAAAACTTTGGTCGAACGCTACATAGCCGATGGACAACCTGTCGGTTCGCGTACGTTATCGCAATATGCTGCACTGGATTTAAGTTCGGCATCCATACGCAATGTAATGGCTGATTTAGAAGACATGGGACTAGTATGCAGTCCTCACACTTCAGCTGGGCGTATTCCTACCGTACAAGGCTACCGATTATTTGTCGACAGCCTGATGACCGTCAAGCCCTTGAACAATATTGAAATAGACCAGCTTGAAGCGCAATTGCATCCTGACGATCCACAACGCATTGTCTCCAACGCTTCACAGCTATTATCTCAGCTCACCCAATTTGCTGGCGTAGTCATGATACCGCGCCGTCGTAATGCCGCATTTCAGCAAATTGAATTTATGCGATTAGCGGAAAAACGTGTCCTGCTGATTATTGTCACTACCGATGGAGAAGTACAAAATCGCGTACTCACCACCGAGCGCAATCACACCAGCGCCGAGCTCTCACGTGCCGCACAGATGCTCAATCAGCATTATGCAGGCATGACGTTTGATAAAGTACGGCAACGCATGCAAGCCGAGCTACAATCTCTGCATCAAGACATCAATGGATTAATGAATCTTGCACTCAATGCCAGCGAAGTCGTTTTAAATCAAAAAAATGAAGCGCTGGTTTTATCTGGTGAGCGAAACTTGTTGCGTGTTAATGATTTATCTTCCAACATGGAACGGATGCGTAATTTATTTGATCTATTTGAACAAAAAACATCACTTATCCAGTTACTAGATTTAAGTCAGCAAGCCGAAGGCGTACAAATATTCATAGGCAGCGAATCCGAAGTTATACCACTTGATGAATGCAGCGTCGTTACCTCGCCTTATCAGGTCAATGGTGAAATTGTCGGCACGCTAGGCGTGGTCGGCCCAACTCGCATGGCGTATGAACGTATCGTCCCGATAGTGGACATCACCGCCAAGCTCCTTTCCAACGCACTCTCATTTCACTAAATTCTATGCCCCGCTACCTGACTGAACCCGAACACACTCACAGCAGCACAGCCAAAACCGGCATATTATTACTTAATCTGGGCACACCAGACGCGCCCACCAAGCAGGCAGTCCAACCCTACCTGAAACAATTTTTATCTGACCCGCGTGTAGTTGAAATCCCGAAAGCAATCTGGTGGCTAATCCTCAACGGTATTATTCTGCAAACCCGCCCCAAAAAATCCGCTGAAAAATACGCCAGTATCTGGGACAAACGTGAGGGCTCGCCACTGCGTTTCCATACTGAGAAGCAAGCCAAATTATTACAAGGATGGCTAGGTCAGCATGTGCAATCGCCCTTTGTAGTGGATTATGCGATGCGTTATGGCAACCCATCCGTGGAAAGCGCACTCAATCGCATGAGTGAACAAGGCTGCGACCGCATATTAACCATACCCCTCTACCCACAATACGCCGCCAGCAGCACCGCCTCGGCCATGGATGCAGTGTATGCCTACCTTATGCGAAAACGTAACCAGCCCGCGGTACGCACGATCAAACACTTTCATGATGATGCTGGCTACATTAAGGCGCTTACTGAAAACATTCATAAATACTGGATGCAACATGGCCGCCCCGACATACTTATCATGAGTTTTCATGGCGTACCGCGTTACACACTGGACAAAGGCGACCCTTATTTCTGCGAATGTCAGAAAACAGGTCGACTATTAGCTGAATCACTTGGATTATCCAGCAGCCAATATCGCGTCACCTTTCAATCACGTTTTGGCCGTGCTGAATGGGTTAAACCTTATACCGCTGCAACACTGGAAGAACTTGGTCACGCCAAAACCAGCAGAGTCGATGTCGTCTGCCCTGGATTTGTAGCTGATTGTCTGGAAACACTGGAAGAAATCGCCATGGAAGTTAAGGCTGACTTCATCAAAGCAGGTGGTGGCGAATTCCATTATATTCCTGCACTCAACGAAAACAGTGCATGGATAAATGCATTAGGTGAAATGACATTAGCCCATTTAGGCGACTGGGTTAGCCCAGCCTGGGATAAATCAACCGCCCAGCAAACAGCGACATCCAGCCAGCAACGCGCGATTATTTTAGGCGCTAAACAATAGCGTAAAAATACACATTGATACACTTACTGACATAAAAGGATGGCATACTAGGGCTAGTTTTAAACATATGACTAACAAAAAATAACCTAGAGCATATAAAAGCTATGACGACACCTGACTCAACTGATCAAGTAGTTCCTCAAGCACTGAATGAAGAACGCAGACAAGAACCTCGCATTGCGGTTAACTGGCGAGCAGCTATCATGTTTAAAGCAGCTAAGGGGCCACTCCGCGTTTTCGGCTATGTCAGGGACATTTCTCTTTCAGGCATGAGGGTAGAATGCGATCAGACTATCGCTACCACTCAGCCTGTACACATCATGATAGAGATACCCAGCAAAGATCCACAATACGAAACTGATGTCATTCAGGTTCATGCCATTATCCGCAACAGCATCTTGTCGCAGAACATGTATCGCATGGGTTTGCAGATTACTGATTTTGTAGGTGATGCAAAATTAGTCATCATGCGACGTATCCAGCGCCGCAACTCGCAGTCGTAGCAATTGCAAAATTAAACGGCGTGAAGCATATTCCCAAGCTAACACTGCTGATACTGATATTGATACTTATGCCTGGAATAGGCTGCTTTGAATATTACACAGACCAAGCGGTCGATAATAAAAACAGTCAAACACGCTGGCTGATATTACTTGCTTACCCATTCGCACTCGCTGCGCTGATCGGTCTGGTTCAGAACCTCATCAGGCAACCCCGCAACACTAAACTGATCAGATTATTTACCCTGTTATTCTTAATCCCCACCATCCTGTTACTCGTAGTGCGGGGACATTAAGTAAATCATCCCTGCACCGACTCCCACAATTTCTGCAACCGCTTGATCGATACAGGCTGTGGTGTTTTTAACTGCTGCGCGAATAACGAAATACGCAGCTCTTCCAACTGCCACCTGAATGCCGATAATTGCGGATCGACTATACCTTTTTTTCTGTGCTGTTGCTCTCGCGTTTGCCATTGCAGAGTGAAATTCGCCAGCGCGGCAGTATGCTGTTGATCTTGTGCAAGTCGCTCAGGCAGCTTTTGCAAACGCTGAGCCATACCCTGTAAATAGCGTGGCAAATGTTGAAAAGCACTCCACGGCGTAGTGAGCACAAAATGTGGATAGACCAACTGTTGCAGTTGCTGCGCCATGTCTTTAGTCACATGCGCCCATGGTGTTTTTAACTGCGGTTGCAATTGTTGATTCAAGGTCAGAATTTGTCCCAGCGACTTGGTTAATGCATCGGCCACCGGCTTAATCCGCGCTCGTGCTTTGACTAGTTGCGCTTCGAATTCAGCCTGACTGCGCGGCATAGGCTCATCACCCAAGCACGCTCTGTCGGCAATCGCGGCCAGCAATTCTGCCCGCAAGGTATCTGCATCGCCCAATGGTCGATAAGCTAGCGCCAGCTTGGTAAAATCGGGAAGATTTTTTTCCAGAAACTTGAATTGCTCGACCAGATACAAACGGAACAGCCGCCCCAAACCGGCTCTATGCGCCTGATTTGCGGCATGTTCAGTATCAAACAAACGCAATGCCACGCTATCACCCTCATCAACCAGCGCGGGGTAACCCGTGACCTCCACTCCCGCGCGACGGAACGGCAGCGTAGAAGGCACATCACCGAACTCCCAGCGCTTGAAACCAGCACGTTCAAAACTATTGTCAGGCGCGCTAAACGTCAGCTGTGCCGCCTCACCCAACTGCTGGCGCAAGGGATGGATATCTCTACCCATGCCGAGCTCTTTACCACGCTCATCCACGACACGGAAATTCATTTGCAAATGAGCGGGTGGCGCATCATGCCAGTCGCTCGCAGCAATTTTCAGCCCACTACGCTGCGCCAGCCATGCCGCCAGTAATTCAGTGAGTGCCGCTGTCGGTTGCAGCGCACTCATCGCCGCAGTTACTGCGTCGGGTACGGGCACAAACACACGGCGCAAATGCTTGGGTAGTGCCTTGACATACCAGGTTAATTTGTCACGCAACATGCCGGGCACCAGCCAGTCAAACCGCCAGGCGGGCAAGGTATTCAACAATGCCAGCGGTATGGTAACAGTGACGCCATCCAGCACATGGCCGGGCTCAAACCGATATTGCAATGGCAGACTCACGCCATCCCACTGCAAGGTCTGCGGAAACCAGTCTTCGGTAATACTGCCTGCATCATGCCGCATCACATCATCACGCGTCAGATAGAGCTGCTTTGGATTAGCCTGTTCCGCCTCCCGCCGCCAGCGCTCGAAGCCACTACCATTGACGATGCCTGCGGGAATACGGGCATCGAAGAAAGCAAACAGCCGCTCTTCATCGACCAGCACATCCTGCCGCCGCGCTTTGTGCTCCAGCTCACTGACTTGCTCCAGCAATTGCTGGTTATGCGCAAAAAACGGCGCACGCGTTTCAAATTCACCCGCGACCAGCGCCGAACGAATAAATATACGACGACTCTCTACCGCATCAATCACACCATAATGCACCGTACGGCGCGGGATAATAATCAGCCCGAACAACTGCACCTGTTCAAACGCACTGACCTGTGCCGATTTCTTCTGCCAATGCGGGTCAAAATAATTGCGCCGCAACAAATGCGCCGCAATGCTTTCCAGCCATTCGGGTTCTATCTTGGCAGCGGAACGTGCATACAGCCGCGTGGTTTCTATCAACTCTGCCGCCATCACCCACTTGGGTGGTTTTTTCGACAACGCTGAACCAGGATGCACATAGAACTTGATGCCACGCGCACCCTGAAAACCACCCTCATCCATTTTCACGCCAATATTACCCAGGAAGCCAGTTAACAAGGCTTTATGGATGGCTTCATAATTCGCAGGCTGGTCATTTTCTTGCAAGCCCAGCTCAGATGCAGTGGTGGCTAGTTGCCCATGCACTTCCCGCCATTCACGTAATCGTGTTGGATTAAGAAAATGCTCGCGGCAAGTTTCCTGTAATTTGCGATTAGATTTTTTGTGCTTGAGCGCATCATCGTAAAACGCCCACAACTTAAGCAAACCCGCGAAATCTGATGCCTCATCCGCAAAAGCGCGATGCCTGTCATCCGCCGCACCCGCCTGCGCTTGTGGACGGTCACGAGGATCTTGCACCGACAATGCCGCGCACAATATCAATGCCTCGCGCAGACAGCCAAACTGTTGTGCCGCAAGCACCACCCGCCCAATTTTCGGGTCTAGCGGTAACTTGGCTAACTGTTTGCCGATGGCCGTTAAGCGTCGATTACCATCCACTGCGTTCAGCTCTTCCAGCAACTGGTAACCGTCAGCAATCAGGCGTGGTGCGGGCGCATCCAAAAAGGGGAAATCATCAGGCTGCCCCAGACGCAGTGCCGACATGCGCAATATCACCCCTGCCAGTGAAGTGCGCAGGATTTCAGGATCGGTATATTCAGGACGCGCAGTATATTCCTGCTCGGAATAAAGCCGTATGCACACACCTGCCGCGACGCGCCCACAACGCCCAGAGCGTTGATTGGCTGACGCTTGCGACACTGGCTCGGTCAACAATTGATCGACTTTATTACGTGCCGAATAACGCAATATTCGCGCATAGCCAGGGTCAATCACATAGCGTATGCCTGGTACAGTCAGCGAAGTTTCCGCCACATTGGTCGCCAACACTATCCGTCGCGCATTAGTCGGCTGGAATATGCGTTCCTGCTCCTTCACTGACAACCGAGCAAACAGTGGCAAAATCTCGGTATGCGGCGGATGGTGTTTACGCAAGGCTTCTGCGGTGTCGCGTATCTCGCGTTCGCCCGGCAAGAACACAAGTATGTCACCATCACCCAGACGTACTAACTCATCGGTCGCATCCAGTATGGCCTGCGTAACCTGCTCTTCATCGGTCTCGCGTGCTTTGGCATTCTCTTCAATACGTTCGGGTGCAGTAATCGGACGATAACGTATCTCTACAGGATAGGTTCGTCCAGACACTTCTATAACAGGGGCATTGTTGAAATGTTTGGAGAATCTGTCTGCGTCGATAGTCGCCGAAGTAATGATGATTTTCAGCTCAGGGCGACGCGTCATCAACTGGCGCAAGTAACCCAACAGAAAATCGATATTCAGGCTGCGCTCATGCGCCTCGTCGATGATAATGGTGTCATATTCGCGCAAGTCGCGGTTGCCTGTGGTTTCCGCCAGTAGCATACCGTCGGTCAGCACCTTAATCACGCTGTCTGCCCGCACCTGATCGCTAAAACGCACCTTGTACCCTACGCCCTCACCCACCCGTGTACCCAGCTCCTGCGCGACCCGTGAGGCAACAGTACGCGCCGCTATCCGCCGTGGTTGCGTGCACGCAATCCGCCCTAGTAATCCACGGCCAGCATCCAGACATATCTTCGGCAACTGCGTTGTTTTACCCGACCCAGTCGCTCCGCAAACTATGATCGCCTGATGCTGTTGTATGGCTAAGCTGATTTCCTCATGGCGTGCAGATACTGGGAGCGACTCAGGATAGGTAATCTGGTGAGGTTGCCAATAACGCGGTGCTACAGGTGTGGATTCTGTCATTTATCGTGTATGTAAAGCTTGTCATCAAACGTCGCCACCCATAATGGGCGATAGACGACTAATATCGTAATCAGCATGCCCGTGGTCACTGCTTCTGACCATGCCATTAGCAGGTAATAGGGTAAATAAGTATGTGCCAAATCAGTCAGTGTATAAGCCCCCATCTCGGCCAGGGCAAAGGTCGCCACCACTCCCGTTAACGCCACAGTCAGACCAGCACTGATAAAGCCATTAATGAAAATGTAGACAAAAAAATGTGCAGGCAGAAAACGGATAGTCAGCCGATAAACTGACCAACTCACCATAACGGGCACCACGCCCATCAACAAGGCATTCAGCGCAAACGCATGCCAACCGCCACCATCCCATGCGCTCGCCAGCAATAGCACCAGCAGCAATCCGAGCAACGCAAACCAGGGACCAAACAGCAGCGTCAATAAGGTTGCGCCCAGTATATGCAAATTCAATCCCGGACGTATGCCCGCTTTGATTTGCCAGAAAGCCAGCACCAGCACACATGCTGCCATCATTATATTCAGGATATTAGGCATCCGCAGCACGCGCCAGGGTGCAGCCCAGATCGCCCAGCCCAGCACGACTGCGAGCACCAGCCACGGCCAGTCATAATTCACCAGTATCAAACTATCGGGGATATTCATAATTCACCAGAATATGAGTTTCAAACCTATCAATATGGTTACCACTTCGAATGCGCGTTTAATCCACACATTGCCTTTTTTAATCGCAACATGACTGCCCAGGTAGCCGCCGAGGATAGAACCAGCCAATAGTGCCGGCATCCAGCCCCAGGCAATATGGCCGAGATAGCCGAGCACTAATGCACCCGTACCGTTCCATACCAACCCACATAACACCAGCGTATATGCAACGGCACGCTGGTAATCCAGACCGAAATATCGGATCAGCCAGATGGTCAGAAACAGCCCGGTACCCGATGTTATCGAACCATTTAAAAAACCTATAATAAACAACCCCAGCATGCCAACTATTAGCGCAGAGCCTGACTGGTTCTGTGGGGTATATGTCATCCCCAGCTGTGGTTTGAATACGGAATACAGCCCCAAACCCAGCGTCAATACACCCAGACTTAACAGTGCAAATTGTGGTGGAATAGCGAGTATCACTGATGCACCCAATATGACACCAGGCACGCCTGCCAACAGGATAATGGCAGAGAAACGAAATTCCAGTTGGTTATGTTTAAAGTGGCGCAAGGTCGCCCCCAACCCTAACGCGACGGTAGCCACTTTATGTGTAGCCAGTGCTACTGCAAAAGGCAACCCCATAAAAATAAGCATGGGAAACTGTATCAACCCCGCGCCACCACCAGATAATGCTGAAAACCAGTTTGCCGCAAATGAGGCGACGAATACGATCAGTTGCTCGGTCATTCCCCCGTATATCCCGAAATAACGGGAGTGACGGTATAAAACAGATTTAATTGCTGCTCACGACACCACGCGATTAACTCATCGACTTGCGCTTGATTGGCGATAAATTCAATAATCTCTGGCAGTTCGCCACCCAATTCAAAAAAGCTGTCTTCAGCCATACCATGCCGACCGAAGCCAGCACTGGCACGAGTAACAGTACCACCACTCACTTCCATCTCATGCGCGATTTCCAGCAAGCGTACGTGTAATAGTTTGCCATGATGCTGCCGACCTTCACTGCTATAAAAACGCAAACATACTTGTGTCATGCTCATCCCCTTAACACTTTATAAGTCCATACACCCAATGTCGTCATTAACACTGAGCCCCCTATATGCAGCATCACTGACAATGCACCCCAAGACCACTGCTGCCGACTTAGCAAGGTAAAGATTTCAGCGGAGAAAGTTGAGAAAGTCGTTAGTCCACCAAGGAAACCAGTGATAATTAACAACCGCCATTCAGGCGATAAACCAGGCTGTTGTGCAAAAAAAGCAATGGCCAAACCGATTAAATAACCACCCAATAAATTTGCTGTGAGCGTACCGATAGGCAAAGTTGGAAACACTGGGTTAAGCCACAAACCCAGCCCCCAGCGCAGCCATGCACCACAAGCCGCTCCAATACCGATTGCAATAAAAGTCATGGCGCCCATGATTACAGCTTACAAACCGGACCGTTATAGGGTTGCAACGCGCTCTTGGCGACAGCTGAAAACATCGTATGCACCTCTTCTATGCTGAAATTGGCCAATAAGCGTGTAGCCAGTTCAGGCGGTATAGATACCGTTGTAGTATTGCCATCGGGTAAATCTACACAGAATCCAGCCACATGCTTTTCCAGCCCACCTTCAGCAGCTTCCACCATTTGCATTTGTTCGTCTTGCAAAATTTCGTAATAAGCTTCGAGCTTATTCATCAACGTATCATCGAGCTGATCTTCCGGTACGGCAACTATCCAGCCAAAATGGTCATCACGCTGTTCACTCGTCAGACTCAAGGCAGACAGATAATCAACAAAACGATCACGCAACACCGCTTCAAAGAATATAAATTCGAGCTTCATTTCACCTATCTCTTTTTATCCTGCGGACGGTTTTGCGGCAAAAACTCAGGCACAGGCAAAGCCACCCAGTTCAATATAGACGCGACCTGCGCCGTCTCCAATTCCAACATTTGGCCACGTTTTACCCGCGGCGGCAAATTCACCATACCAAAACGCACACGGATAAGGCGGCTCACCATCATGCCCATTTTTTCAAACATACGCCGTACTTCGCGGTTACGCCCTTCCTTGATAATCACCTGATACCAGCGATTCGAGCTTTCACCACCCATTTCAGCAATACGTTCAAAATACGCCATACCATCTTCCAGCTCTATGCCGGCTGTCATCTGCTTCATTTGCTCCTGACTCAGTTCACCCATGATACGGACAGTATATTCACGCTCAACTTCAAAGCTGGGATGCATCAAACGATTGGCAAGTTCGCCGCTGGTCGTAAATATCAGCAAGCCTTCGGTATTAAAATCCAGTCGACCTATAGCTATCCATTTGCCGTTACGCACACGCGGTAACGCATCAAACACCGTTTTACGTGCTTTCGGATCATCACGACTGACGATTTCACCTTCTTGTTTGTGGTATATCAGGATGCGCGGCAATTCAACTTCAAAGTTTAACTTCACCGGGCGTTTATCTACCAGCACACGGTCACCAGGCATGATACGGTCACCCAGCGTGGCATTGACGCCATTAACAGACACACGCCCAGCAGTTATCCATGTTTCCATTTCACGACGCGAGCCTAACCCCGCTGCCGCCAGCATTTTTTGCAATTTATGACCTTCGGCTGGTGCAACTTCTTCCTCATCGACCAACTCAACTGGTTCAGGTACTTTTGGGCGCACTGGCGCGGCAGGTCGCGCTGTACGCGCAGGACGATCTGGACGGTTTTTTGACGCATCCGGCTCCTGCGTTTGACGCGCAGGCTTGGGTGAAGTGGAAGGTTTACTGGGACGGCGAATAGGAGATACGGCCATGGTGATTCCGATGCTGACTAACAATGCTCAATTATACGTTACTCCGCCGCATCTGATGATAATTCCAGGTCCAGCGTATAAGGATTCGGTGCGACTAATTGTCCCAGCTCGGCTAATGGCGGCAACTCTGCCAGTGCACGCAAATTTAAATCACTCAGGAATTGTGGTGTAGTCACATACAGCGCGGGACGCCCCGGCACTTCTCGATGCCCTACGGTTTTAATCCATTCACGCTGCTCCAGCGTTTTGATGATTTGCGTATTCACGGTAACACCACGGATTTCCTCAATATCACCCCGTGTGACTGGCTGTTTATAAGCAATCACCGCCAGCGTTTCCATCACCGCGCGTGAATATTTTGGTGGGCGTTCCGGGCTTAAACGTTGCAGATAGGTCTGATATTCAGCGCGAGTCTGAAATCGCCAGCCATCGGCCACCACGACCAATGCCAATCCCTTATTTTCCCAATCGGCACGCAATTCATTCAACGCCCGATAGATCAGCTCCGCACTTAAGTCCTCTGTTAACGCCGTACGCATTTCACTAATCGTCAACGGTTCGCCATGCGCAAACAGCATTACTTCAAGGATATTTTTTAATTCATTGATTTTCATACATCCGCACCCGCCAAACGCACATAAATAGGTGCAAATGCCATATTCTGGGTGATCTCAACCCTATGTTCCCGCGCCAATTCCAGCATCGCCAGAAATTTTACCACCACGTGGGAGACGCCTAACTCTGGCTCAAACAAACTCGTGAATTCCATAAACAAGTCACCTTGCAGCGTATTCAATATCTGCCCCATTGCTTCACGAACTGACAGCACTTGCTGCGTCACCTGATGATGACGTCGCGTTCCCGCCCGTGCGACCAACCCCAGCCATGCATCACGCAAATCATTACTATCTACTTGCGGCAACAATCGCACAACTTGCTCCTGCCAGCTGTGCGCCACCACAAAGTCTCGTCCTATGCGTGGCAATGCGTCGACTTGCTGCGCAGCCAGTTTCATTTGCTCGTATTCCAGCAAACGTCGCACCAGCGTCGCACGCGGATCAAGATCAGCTTCATCGTCATCAATTGCAGCAGGACGCGGCAGTAGCATGCGCGATTTAATCTCTATCAACAAAGCGGCCATCAGCAAATATTCAGCCGCAAGTTCGAGCTGTGATTTGCGCATCAAATTCACGTATTCCATATATTGGGCAGTCAAACGCGCCATAGGAATGTCGAGTACGTCTAAATGATGTTTGCGGATAAGATATAACAGCAAATCCAGCGGACCTTCAAACGCGCCGAGATAGACTGCCAATGCTTCAGGTGGAATATACAAATCATCCGGGAAAGCAGTTAACTCAGCGCCATTTACACGCGCCAGCACATCCGTATTAATTGCTACTGTCATGCCGCTACCACACAGTTGCGTCCTTGCTGCTTAGCACGGTACAACGCTGCATCTGCTTCATGTACGAGGTTTTGTTCTGCAGCTAGCTCATCTATGCCATCCAGCTCCGTCTCAGCAACACCTATGGAAACCGTCAACTTTAACGTAACCGTGCTAGACAAAATGAAATCATGTTCTGCAATACGTGAACGTATACGTTCAGCAATTTCAACGGATGCAGCAGTATCTGTTGCTGGCAATAAGGCAACGAATTCCTCACCGCCATAACGCGCAAAACTATCACTTGCGCGCAGACAATCTTGTATCAGTTTGGCTGCTTGCTGCAACACACTATCGCCACCTTGGTGTCCATGCTGATCATTCACTTGTTTAAAGTGATCCAGATCAAACATCATTGCCGCCAATGGTTGCTGATGACGCAGTGCATGGCTGACAGCTTCTTTCAATCGCGCATCAAAATAACGTCGATTATTTACTTGAGTAAGCGCATCGGTTAAGCCAAAACGTTCTAATTTATCAAAATATTGTGAATTCTCCAGACACATCAGCAAGAATGAGGCCAATCGTTCCAGAAAATAAGTACCATCGCCTGCCTGAAAACGATCAGGATCACGACTTGCCAGATGCAAACCACCATATAAATTTCCCTGGCGCGCCAGCGGGATTAAGGCAATACTTGCCAGACTCGTTTTGGTAAAACAGTCAGCATGTATATCCGCATCATACTTACCCAGATACGGCCTGAAATCCTCGGCATAGCGCTGATACCAAGTATGCTCACCATCAACTAGCGTCAAGCCTAATGCGGCCAAGTCAGCTGCTTGCACTACTCCCAGCGCATTCAGCCAGTCACCCGAAGCGTCAAGCAGCACTAAATTTACTTCGTCCAAATCGAAGTAACGTCGAAAATCAACCAGCATAATCATCACTAATTGTGAGAACACACGCGTCGTCATCAGCAAACGCTCTAACTCACCGAACCGTTTGAGCTTCAGTTCATTATTGCGTGCTACAGCTAATAAATGTTCCAATCTGTCACTCCTGAGTTTTCTCAATATCAGTTATCGGGTAAACTCACAGAATATCATTATTGTTTGAATTAGGTACACAACATGCTCACAGGTAGTTTAGTCGCTATAGTCACGCCCATGTTCGCTGATGGCAGTCTGGACCTGCCGAGTTTACGCGCGCTGGTTGACTGGCATATTGCTGAAGGCACCGACGGCATCGTCGTAGTGGGTACTACGGGTGAGTCCCCTACCGTAGATTTTGACGAACATTGCAGTTTAATCCGGGCCGTCGTTGATCAAACAGCCGGACGCGTGCCAGTGATTGCTGGTACAGGTGCAAATTCGACTCGAGAAGCCATTACCCTGACACAATGTGCACTATCGGCAGGTGCTGATTATGGTCTGTCTGTTGCGCCTTATTACAACAAACCTGGACAAGCAGGTTTGTATCAACATTTTAAAACCATCGCTGAAGCGGTGGAATTACCACTGATACTCTATAACGTTCCAGGGCGTACTGTCAGCGACATCAGCAATGACACGGTGTTACAACTGGCTCAAATCCCCAACATCGTAGGTATCAAAGATGCTACCGGCAACATGGAGCGCGCTACCGACTTGTTTATGCGTGCACCCGTTGATTTTGCAATTTACACTGGTGATGATGCGAGTGCATACGCGTTTATGCTCCTAGGTGGACATGGTGTCATCTCTGTTACCGCTAATGTCGCCCCCCGCGCAATGCATGAGTTATGCGTGGCAGCATTTCAAGGCAAGCTACAACAAGGTCGTGAAATTAACCACAGCCTGTTTGGTTTGCATCGTAAACTATTCGTTGAAGCCAATCCCATTCCTGTTAAATGGGCGCTGGCTGAAATGGGTCGGATGGCAAATGGTATTCGCTTGCCACTGACTGAACTAGCCCCAGAGCATCATGAAACCCTGCGCGTAGCAATGCGCCTCGCCCACGCAATTTAAGGATTATTATGCAACGCAAATCATTACCCGTAGCGCTTGTCTGTGCTGGCATCGTCATTAGCTTAGGCGGTTGCAGCAGCATGGACATACTCGAAACCAAAAAAATTGACTACAAGTCTGCAGGCAAAATCCCGACACTGGAAGTACCTCCGGATTTAACTGCGCCAACCACTGACGGTCGCTACAAAGTACCAGACCTAAATCCTGCTGGTACAGCTACTTATTCTGCATACACGGCTGAACGCAGTGATAAGAACGCCAGCGACAACACCGTGTTACCTACGCAAGCAAAAGTACGTTTAGAGCGCGCAGGTAGTGAGCGCTGGCTGGTAGTTGATCAGGCACCGGACAAAGTCTGGCCAGTCATCAAAGAATTCTGGCAAGAAAATGGACTTGCTCTTGATCAGGAAAATCCAACAACAGGGATTATGGAAACGGTCTGGGCAGAAAACCGCGCCAACATTCCACAAGATTTCATTCGTAACAGCATAGGTAAAGTTCTGGATGGCCTGTATTCAACAGGTGAACGCGACAAATTCCGCACCCGTATTGAACGCACACCTGGCAATCCGCCAGAAACAGAAATTTATATCAGCCATCGCGGCATGATAGAAGTTTATGATGGAACTGACAGCAAACATACAGTTTGGCAACCACGTCCAGCAGACCCTAGCCTGGAAGCTGAAATGCTGAGCCGCCTGATGGTGAAATTCGGTGTTGAAAAAGCACGCGCAGCTGCCTTGATGGCAAATAACAGCCAGGCGCAACGCGCTGAAATGGGTAAAGACACCAAAGGTAATAACACACTGACGGTTAATGACCCGTTTGATCGCGCATGGCAGCGTGTTGGCCTGGCGCTGGATCGCGTTGGCTTCACTGTTGAAGATCGTGATCGTGCAAAAGGCGTATATTTTGTACGTTATGTTGATCCAGAAGTTGACAATGAAACTGGCAACAAAAAAGGCTTTTTAAGCAAATTGGCATTCTGGAAGAGCAGCAATAAGATGAGTACTGAGCAATACCAGGTAGAACTGGCAGAGAATCCAGCTGCTACGGCAACTTCAGTACGAGTCCTCAGCGCCAAAGGTGAAGCTGCACAACCAGAAACAGCCAATAAGATTATTAAACTGTTATTTGAACAAGTAAAATAATATTCAGTACAGCGGGCTTTGCGGTTTATCTGCAAGGCTCGTTTTCTTATACATCACACTCACTCTCAACACCAAATATTTAACCAGCCAGACTTGATATTTAGGTTTACCATCCCCATAATAAAGACATAAACATCCTGTTAACTTTTTTGAAAGCATACTATGTCACATACTCATGCAATTGTTTGGATAGACCACGTGGAAGCCCATATCATCAGCATCAATCCCGATGATATTGAGATGTCAGTCGTCAAACCATCCCAAGCCCCGCATCATTTACATAACAAAAGAGGCTCTATAGGTTCAGGTCATGCACCTGAAGATCAACACTATTATCATGAAGTTGTAGAGGCGTTGCGCGGCACTAAGGAAATCCTCATTGTTGGCCCATCAAATGCCAAGTTAATGTTGATTAAACACATACATACGCATGACCATGATCTGGTCAACAGCATCATCGGGGTGGAAACAGTAGATCACCCATCTGATAAGCAATTAGTTGCATATGCACGTGATTATTTCAAAGCTGCAGATGCAATGTTACCTTAAATTATTTTATTAATTTGAGCGACAAAAAACGGCAGGTTTTAAACCCTGCCGTTTTTATTGATAACTGTGAGCCTTAATTCTTTGTCACACTTGCTGATTGCTGTTGCATACGCTGCATAAACGCTGCCTGGACTTCTTGCAAACTCACTTGCCCATCATGGTTGGTATCCAGCTCATCAAAATGTTGCGCCAACATCGGCATGTTCTGTGCCTCATCACGACTTAATGCCCCATTATGATCAACGTCAGACTGTTTAAAACGTTGCATCATCATATCTTGCATAGCAGCTGGGTTCATTCCCTGAGGTTTACCACCTATACTATCCAAAGGGACGTTCTGTGTAGACGTAGCTGCATAAACGGGGGTAACTAATGCCAAACCTAAAATACAAACTAGTGTTTTGTTCATGGTATGCTCCTAAAATCGTATTCCAATACGGATGTAGTCATAATAACCAAACTATCATACCGAAAAATTACTAAACCGTTACAAAATGTATCAAAGGCATAAACATGACTACTGTACTTAATCCACTCGCTGTTACTGCGCTCGTTGCCGCGCTTGATGAACACCGCGTTATGACAGATAACAGCACTTGTGAGATTTACAGCCATGATGAAACGCCACGCCACTGCTTACCCCTTGCGGTGGTATTCCCTCACAGCCATGATGAAACTGTCGCCATCATGCAAATTGCCATCGAATTTGGCATAGTCCTAATTGCCCGGGGAGCTGGTTCAGGTAACGTTGGTGGCGCTTTACCGAGTCCGAACTCTATCGTTGTCAGCTTTGAATGTATGAATCAGGTGCTAGAATTCCACCCTGAAGATCGCTATATCGTTGTCCAATCAGGTGTGGTGACTGCAGAAATTGACCGCATCGCTCGTGAACATGGACTATTCTATCCACCAGATCCTGGCAGTTCAGCATACAGCCGTATCGGCGGCAATCTCGCCATGAATGCCGCTGGACCACGCGCTGTAAAATATGGGGTCACTCGTGATTATGTCATGGGATTACGCGCAGTCACTGGCGCAGGCACCACCCTCACCAGCGGCTGCCGCACCACCAAAGGCGTGATGGGATACGATCTCACCCGTTTGCTTGTGGGCTCCGAAGGCACGCTGGCACTGATTACCGAAGCCACATTAAAACTACTCCCTATCCCTGAAGCCCGCGCCACATTAAGGGTATGCTATGCCAGCAATTCAGATGCCTGCCGCGCAGTCAGCCGAGTAATGAATCAGGCCGTCATACCCTGCGCACTGGAGTTCATGGACAGTTTCTCTATCCAGGCCATCCAGACTGCAGGGGCTGCAACCGACTTACCCAAAGGCACCCACGCCCTGCTCATGGTAGAAGCCGATGGTGCAGCTGACGACTTGCCACGGCAAATTCTAGCTCTCCAGACTGCTTTGACGGGTGCGGGCATGCTCGATTTGCAAATTGCGAGTGATAAAAATGCGGTTGCTGCATTATGGACAGCACGTAAAGCCCTTTCACATGCAGTGAAAACCATCGCTCCACTTAAAATCAATGAAGATGTCGTTGTGCCCGTATCGCGTCTGGCAGAACTGGTCATCCACATCGAACACCTCGCCCAATCATATCAACTCCCCATCGTCAGCTTCGGCCATGCTGGCAATGGCAACCTGCACGTCAACATCATGGTCGACCCTGCCAATAACGACCAAATGCAACGCGCCAAACAGGCGCTACATGAACTATTTAGCCAAGTATTGGCATTAGGTGGCACCCTGACAGGAGAGCACGGTGTAGGTAGTGAAAAGCGCCCTTATGTCACCATGGAAATCGATACGGCCAGCTTAGGCATCATGCGTCAAATAAAATACCAATTTGACCCACACAACCTGCTTAATCCCGAAAAACTGCTCCCTTAAAACATATTCCACCCGCAGTGTTTACAAAACCCCACAGCCTGCCTATAATTGCGCTTCCTTGTGGGGGGTATAGCTCAGCTGGGAGAGCGCTTGCATGGCATGCAAGAGGTCAGCGGTTCGATCCCGCTTACCTCCACCAAGACATCAACTTTTAAATGGCTTAGCCCATTATCCGCGAAATTCAATTGTGAACCAAAGCGTACACTTTGACACCGCTACCCCACCTAATAAAACCCAGCATTTAGAATGTATTTGCATAAATTGTCATCTAACATGAGTATGCTAAGCGTTCCGACGTTAAAGGATACTGGCATATTGTGACCATAAGGCACGCATAAAGTCTATATGATTGAAATTTCCGAACTCACCGCCATCTTATGATGTCTTAGCAACATAAATTTCTTAAAGGAATAGGTATGTTCACGATTATTAAACTTTTCATCGCATTAAGTTTCATAAGTAATATCGCTTATGCAGACAATTTACCTACGGTACATCAGATTTATCAAACAGCTAATTCGGGTAAATTGGATGAAGCACATCAAATGGTTGAACAAGTATTGCAAGTCCATCCGGAGAGCGCAAAAGCGCATTTCGTGGATGCAGAAATTCTGGCTAAGCAAGGTGCTCTGCCGAATGCGAAGACTGAACTTGAAACTGCTGAACGGTTGGCACCTGGGTTGCCCTTTGCTAAACCCGAAGCAGTCCAAAATTTAAAACAGCGTATTGCTATTAGCCAGCGATCAGGCATGACGAGTAATATAGCTACCAACCCTGCACCCACGAATACACAGACTTTCCCATGGATGTTACTTTTCATTGGATTTGCCGCTATCGTATTGATTACATGGCTGGTTAAGTCAATGATATCGCGTAGAAATGATACTTACACAGGCAACGTCGGAAACAATGGCATGCCAGGACAAGGCTATCCTATGCCAAATGGCGGTCCGAACAATTGGTCTGGATCACCTGCCGCAACCTATCCACCTCAAGCTGGAAGTGGCATTGGTGGTGGCATCGTTTCGGGTTTGGCTACTGGAGCAGCTGTTGGTGCTGGTATCGTCGCTGGTGAAGCATTGATGCATCATTTTACCGATGGCACAAATAACAATGAATCCGTTAATAATGCACCGTTAACACAGACCACTCCAGAACCACAATACGACATGGGCGGATCGGATTTCGGTCTGGCAGACAGTTCATCTTGGGATGATGATACCTCCAGTAGTGGTGGCGATGGCTGGTAAGTCTGGAAACCATAAACTAATAATTTTTAATAATCAGGGATGAATGATGTCAGGACACGATTTCCATGTACATGGTGCGCATGACCATGCCGTCGAGCATGAAGCTGAAAAAGGTGCAGGCTTAGGTCAATATGTTGCCATTTTTACCGCAATTCTGGCATCGCTAGGTGCAGTGGTTAGTTATCAAGGAGGCGCGACACAAAACGAAGCCATGATGTTTAAAAATGAGGCCGTGCTTAAAAAAACACAGGCCTCGGATCAATGGAATTTCTATGAATCCAAAAGTAGCAAACAGCATTTAATGGAGCTGGCTGCAGATATTGCACCAACTGAAAAACAGGCTTTTTATCAAAAACAAATTGATAAATATACGCAAGACAAAATAGCCATTAAACAAAAGGCTGAAGCATTGGAGGCTGAATCTGCCAAGGCCAATGCTGACAGCGATCTGGTAATGCACCCACACCATCGCTTGGCACAGTCAATGACGCTGATACAAATTGCTATCTCCTTGGCCTCTATCACTGTACTCACGCGGAAAAAATGGCTGTTTTCAGTGGCCGCAGTCGCAGCCGCGGGTGGGATAGGTTTGTGGGTTACTGCAATCATATGAAAGCAATTTTTTATGACTGGGGCGGGCTGAATATAGCTTTATTCCACGTCATTAATAACTTTCATACGGACTATTGGGATAACCTGATGCTGGCAGGGACGGCATTGGCTAATCACCAGTTATTTGCCCTATATCTGGCGATATTAAGCGGGCTTGCCGTCATCACAGTCAGCAGCACTCCCACCACCAACGTTATAATCTATCAGCAGCGCACAGCATTATGGATAAATACGGTAGCTGTTTTTAGTATCGCTTATGTAATAGACGGCTATTTGTTAGGCGTGCTTAAACCGTTATTAGATTTTCCACGCCCACCATTGGCATTACCGATCACGAGTGTATACGTCATCGGCAAACCCGAATTTCACCATAGTTTGCCAAGTGGGCATTCATCATTCGCAATGCTGATCGTCGCGAGTATCTGGCCGCTGTTGAAATATAAATACAGGGTGATAGGTATCGGCTTTGTATTATGGGTCGGCATATCCCGCATCAGTCTGGGAGCCCACTTTCCAGCCGACGTCTTAGCAGGATGGGCATCGAGCCTGATGATCGTATTATTGGTATGGTGGATACTTAAACAATCAAAAGCTCTATGCATAGCGCGATAGTTGCAAAGCAATTAACAGCTCTAATGCAAAACGCCACCTCGAAGGTGGCGTTTTGCATTAAAGAATCAACCCTTACTCAGGCCAATGCTTGATATATCTTTTCAGCAGCTGGTTTTCAAAATCAGCAGCATTCAAACAGGCACGAGCAACATCGTGGAATGAAATAATCCCTAATAAATTATCACCTTCCATGACCGGTAAATGACTCACCCTGTTCTCTGTCATCACACCGCGTACATAATCAACCGTATCTGTCGGGCTACCAATAATTGGCTCAGTTACCATCATTTCACTTACTTTATGCGTAACGAAAGTACCACCCAACTTACTAATACCACGCAACACATCGCGTTCAGTCAATAAACCAACCATCACACCATCTTGACGAACAACCAGTGAACCTACATCATGCGCTACCATTTGACTAACAGCATCTGCCACCGTTTGCACCGGGCTAATGTCACAAATCTCGTCACTTTTAACCGTTAATATGTCACGAATTATCATTTTATCGTCCTTAAGCCAGTGAGTAATCTAGTCTAAGCATACTACACTATGCTTGCCATCAGCAACCGCATCAATCTCTAAAATTTTGAAACTGCAACGGGAAATCTGCAATCTGTTTACGAACCAGTGCAATAGCATCTTGCAGCAAATCACGCTTGGCGCCGGTTACTCGCACAGTCTCGCCCTGTATGCTAGCTTGGACTTTAAGCTTACTGTCTTTGATCTCTTTAACTATCTTTTTTGCTAATTCAATCTCGACACCCGTTTTGACAGTAACTGAACGTTTGACTTTATTGCCTGTAATCTTTTCAACCTTACCAATTTCCAGGCATTTGATATCTACAGTACGCTTAATCAATTTGTTATTCAGCACTTCCTGCGCCTGATCAAGCTGGAATTCATTGTCAGCATATACCGTTAATACATAATCAGCTTGTTCAACACGGGCATCGGTACCTTTGAAATCAAAGCGGGTCGACACTTCTTTATTCGCCTGCTCTACTGCATTTTTAACTTCTTGCTTATCAACTTCAGAAACGATATCGAAACTTGGCATAATTAACCTTTACTGAGCATAATCATCTGCCATCACTTTAGGCGCACGATCAATAAAATATAATACAAAAATCAGCAAAATGGTCGCAGCCACCATGAAATGTGGCCCAAACAACCAGAACACCATAGGAACTGAGAAATAATAGGCACGCATGCCGATACTGTAAAACTTACCAGCACGATTCAAATGTGAAGCAACATGAGGTGGTGAAATCATTTTATGATTCAAAGTTAGCGGCACGTTAATCATAAAACCCACATGATTATAAAGACGTATAGACATAGAAAAACAGAAGAATGCAACGAATAAATCACTCAACAACACGAGCAATTTAATTAACCAAATTGAATTATTAGTTGCCCCTACTGCATTTAATGCATGCCAGGTCGTATTTAATTTCTCTGCTTCTCCACTCAAATTAAGCACACCGATGATCAACAACACTGCGGTAGATGCCAAAAAAGTTGCGGCCATAGTCGAATTACGCAAAGTCTGTACCGCCAAGACATCACGACGTTCATTCATTATGGTTTCTACCCAAGCTGTCCGTGCAATCCGATTAACTGCTTGCACTGTGTAAGTCGGGCGTTTTTTAACCTTATAAGCTAAATATGCCTGGTAAAGTCCCAACAAAGCTGCACTAATAAAAAAACTGATGAAATCATTTGCTGCCACATTAAAAAAATCTATCATGCTTATCATTCCTACCTTACTTTTTTAAACTGTTTAATTTATCTTGCCAAACCTGTGCTTGAGCCGCATCAACAGCATTACCATCTAAACCTTGTTGATAAATATGTATCAAACTCTGGATAGCCATAACATGGCCTTGGTTGGCTGCAAGCTTTAACCAATACATGGTTTGTGCATTGTCATGCTTTTCGCCTATACCATGCTCATAACGCATAGCTAACTGATATTGCGCTTCAGCATCACCATCAGTTGCAAGTTGACGTATATGTGGTGGCCGTTGACTTAAATCTTCTTTAGCTTCAAATCCTAGATGCTCAAAGAAATTCACAAATGCAACGGCATCCTCATATCCCTGTGCAGCTGACTTCGCCAACCAGTCATTCGCCAAGGCGGGGTTATGTTTAGCCCAATTAGGATCACGGTAGAGTTTATTAAGTTCAAATTGTGCTTCGCTGTCACCCGCCACAGCGGCACGGTTCAGCCAGTATTCTGCCTGATTTACATTTTTAACAACGCCCGTACCTGTCAGATACATTTTTCCCAATTTGAGCTGTGCTTGCACATTACCGCGTTTAGCAGATTTTTCACGCCAATCTGCAGCAACTTTCAGATTCTGATTAACACCTAAACCTTGCTCATACATGTCACCCAATGCCATTTGCGCATAGGGATTACCTTGATCAGCAGCTTTTTCATACCAGTAAGCTGCCTGCTGTTCATTTTTGCTATAACCACCGTCGCCGTTTTTATACATCACAGCCAACAATACCTGTGCACTTGCACTACCCCGCACAGCGGCATCACTGACCATTTTTGCTTCATCGGTAGACATAGCAAAGCTATTTGCCGCTACTAACGCCAACAACAAACCACCTACTAATATTGATCGTTTCATATCTACTCTTAACTTTAAGCTACAACAAAGTGGCAGACGTAATCCAGCGTTTCCAGTGTTTCAATATCAAAACGGCTATCACCTGGTACGCTGAATTTCTCACCAGTCTGGTAAGTTTTCCACTCGGATTCACCTGCAAGTTTAACCTTACACTTACCCGCATTGATTTCCATGATTTCTGGCAAACCTGTGTTAAACACGAGTTGACTAGGGAATATCACGCCTATGGTTTTCTTGGTTCCATCGGCAAATAACACTGTGTGCGATACACATTTACCATCAAAATAGATGTTGGCTTGTTTAATTACACTAACTTGATCAAATTGACTCATACTTTACTTTCTTAATTTAGCTGCGATACGCAAACGTAGTGCGTTAAGTTTGATAAAACCACCGGCATCGGCTTGGTTATACGCGCCCTGGTCGTCTTCAAAAGTGGAGATGTTCGCATCGAATAAGGAGTCAGTTTTAGAATCACGACCGACCACGATTACATTACCCTTGTACAACTTAACGCGTACCCAGCCATTTACGTTGACTTGCGACGCATCTATCATGGTTTGCAACATTTGACGCTCAGGACTCCACCAATAGCCGTTATAAACCAGACTTGCATAACGCGGCATAAGTTCATCTTTTAAGTGCGCCACTTCACGATCCAGCGTGATTGACTCTATCGCCCGATGCGCTCTGAGCATGATCGTGCCGCCAGGCGTTTCATAACAACCACGTGATTTCATGCCGACATAACGGTTTTCCACTAAATCCTGACGACCTACGCCATGCTTACCGCCCAAGCGGTTAAGTTCAGCCAGAACCGTTGCCGCACTCATAGCCACGCCGTTAACCGCAACGATATCGCCATGTTTATATTCCAGTTCCACATATTCAGCTGCATCTGGTGCAGCTTCTGGGGAAACTGTCCAGCGCCACATATCTGCTTCTGCTTCTATGGCTGGATTTTCAAGTGCACGACCTTCATAGGAAATATGCAATAAATTTGCATCCATGCTGTAAGGACTACCGCCATTTTTATGCTTCATCTCAACAGGGATGCCATGTTTTTCAGCATAAGCCAGCAGCTTTTCACGTGACAGCAAATCCCACTCACGCCAAGGCGCAATAATTTTGATATCCGGTTTCAATGCATATGCACCTAATTCAAACCGTACCTGATCATTACCCTTACCTGTCGCACCATGCGAAATCGCATCTGCGCCTGTCATATTGGCAATCTCTATCAAACGTTTCGCAATCAGCGGACGCGCGATAGATGTACCTAGCAGATACTCACCTTCGTAAACTGTATTGGCACGGAACATTGGAAACACAAAGTCACGCACAAACTCTTCACGTAAATCATCAATAAAGATTTCTTTGACGCCAAATTTAACAGCTTTTTCACGCGCTGGTTCCAGCTCTTCACCTTGGCCAATGTCAGCAGTAAACGTCACTACTTCGCACTGATATTCATCTTGCAGCCATTTCAAAATGACTGATGTATCCAACCCGCCAGAATAGGCGAGCACTACTTTTTTAACGTCGCTCATGCAATTTTTCCCAACAAAAGATATTCCATTAATGCTTTTTGTGTATGTAGCCGGTTTTCCGCCTCATCCCAAACTACACTTTGTGATCCATCGATAACTTCAGCCGCCACTTCTTCGCCGCGATGCGCAGGCAAGCAATGCATAAACAACGCATCCGGAGCGGCTATCGCCATCATTTCAGCGTCAACTTGCCAATCCTGGAAGTCACGCTTACGTTCCTCATTTTCCGCCTCGAAACCCATACTGGTCCACACGTCGGTAGTCACCAAATCCGCACCACGACAGGCATCCATAGGATCTGCAAAGCTTTCATAATGGCTAGTATCATACAAACCTGCGCGTTCTGGTTCAACTTCATACCCAGGCGGAGTTGACACATGCACATTGAAATCCAATACTACTGCAGCTTGCAGCCAGGTATTACACATATTATTGGAGTCACCCACCCATGCTACTGTTTTACCCTTGATGCAGCCATGCCGCTCAATATAAGTAAATATGTCCGCCATGATTTGGCAAGGATGGTACTCATTAGTCAAACCATTAATCACAGGAACGCGGGAATGTTGTGCAAAACGCTCGATGATGTCTTGCTCAAACGTCCGTATCATCACAATATCAACCATACGTGAAATTACTTCAGCAGCGTCTTCCACTGGCTCACCACGACCAAGCTGGGTGTCTCGCGTATTCAAATAAATCGCCGAACCACCTAATTGATGCATACCTGCTTCAAATGACAACCGCGTCCGCGTCGATTGCTTCTCGAATATCATTGCCAAAGTACGATCCAGCAAAGGGTGATAAGTTTGATAGTTTTTAAAACGCGCCTTGATGAATTTTGCGCGTTCAAAAATATACTCAAATTCCTCGCGGGTTAAATCTTTGAATTGCAGGAAATGTTTAACGGCTTGCATAAGCAACTCACTTTAAAAATTCACGTATAACCACGCTTAATTTACTCACTAACAGCGCAGCTTCTTCTGCACTCATTACCAATGGTGGTACTAAACGTATCACACTATCTGCTGTCACATTAATCAACAAATGCTGTGCTAAAGCTAATTTCACCAATTCAGCGCAAGGACGATCCAGCTCTATACCTATCATCATGCCCAAACCACGTATAGATTTAATGCCCACTACACCGGCTAATTCACGCTCAAACCCTGTAACTATAGCTGCGCCAATTTGCTGCACATGCGTTAACAAATCCTGATCTGCCACTGCTTGCAATGTTGCCAAGCCTGCTGCACATGCCAGCGGATTACCGCCAAATGTGGAACCATGATTACCTGGCTTGAATGTTTCTGCTGCAACACCACGCGCTACGCAAGCGCCTATGGGAACACCAGAGCCCAGACCTTTAGCAAGTGACATCACATCAGGAACGATATCAGTGTGCTGAAAAGCAAACCAGGCACCCGTCCGCGCGATTCCTGTTTGCACTTCATCCAGCATCAGCAACCAGCCATGTGCATCACAAATCTCACGCAACTGCTTTAAATAAGCCGCATCTGGAATCGCGATCCCACCTTCACCTTCAATTGGCTCAACCAACACAGCCACAACATCAGGATTATGCAATGCCACCTGGCGCACAGCTTCGACATCGTTATAAGGCACACGCACAAAACCCGACAACAGTGGTTCAAAGCCAGCTTGAACTTTGCGATTACCTGTCGCAGTTAATGTAGCCATCGTGCGGCCATGGAAAGATTTTTCCATCACGATGATAGTAGGCGTGTCTATACCCTTACTATGCCCATATAAACGCGCAATTTTAATTGCGGCCTCATTGGCTTCACACCCAGAATTACAGAAAAACACCTTATCCATGCCTGACAATTGGCACAGCTTCTCAGCCAACTGTTCTTGACGCTGAACTTGATAGATATTAGAGGTATGAATTAATTGCTGCGCTTGCTCACATACTGCCTTAACTAAAGCAGGATGAGCATGCCCCAAGCCATTAACGGCGACTCCCGCTAACGCATCAAGGTAACGGTTGCCCGCTTCATCCATGAGCCAAACACCCTCACCGCGAACAAAAGTCACAGGAAGCCGAGCATAGGTATTCATTAAATAGGACATGATAGATTTCGGTAGAGTTAAAAACATAAGGGCAGCTTACGCCGCCCTTTGCTTGATATTTTAGCAGATATTACGCAGAAAAATTAGCGGCTACGAAGTTCCAGTTTACCAGATTCCAGAATATCTCTACATACTTAGGACGCGCATTACGGTAGTCTACATAATATGCATGCTCCCAAACGTCACAAGTCATTAATGCTGTTTGACCATTAGTCATTGGTGTAGCTGCATTGCTGGTTGATACGATTTCCAGTTCGCCCGCAGTATTTTTAACCAACCAAGCCCAACCAGAACCAAATGTGCCAACAGCTGCTTTACTGAACGCTTCCTTAAAAGCGTCAAACGAACCCCATTTAGCGTTAATCGCATCAGCCAATGCGCCTGTCGGTGCACCACCACCATTTGGGCTCAGGCAATTCCAGTAAAAAGTATGATTCCATACTTGCGCTGCATTATTAAATACACCACCTGCAGATTGTAAAATAATGTCTTCTAAATTCAGCGCTTCAAATTCTGTACCTTTAATCAGGTTATTCAAGTTGGTTACATAAGCCTGATGATGTTTACCATAATGGTACTCTATAGTTTCAGCAGAAATATGTGGTTGTAACGCGTCTTTTGCATAAGGTAATGCTGGCAATTCATGTATCATTCTGGGCTCCATTTCAACTAAGGGTTTACTAAAAAACTATTTAGCCATATTCTAGCAGGTGTTAGCCTAATTGTTCCATCAATTCGCAACTGCGTGATAGTCTGCTAAAATCCCGCCCATGTTGTTTTTTTGTGAAGTAAACATAAATGTCCGAACTTACCGATAACGATATCATTATTCAAGGCACTACCACTTCTGGCCGCACTTTCCGCCCAAGCGACTGGGCCGAGCGCCTGTCTGGTTCATTATCGACATTTGGTGAAGATCACCGCATGAACTATTCACCATATGTACGCCCAATGACGATCAACGGTATCAAATGCGTAATTGTCGATCGAGCTTTGCAACAGGCTCAGCCCGCAACATACAGCTTTCTGATGGGTTTCGCTCAAGCCAACGACCTGAATATCATCGACCCTGCCAATCCAACGACTTAAACCACCCAATTTCACACCTGACGAAGCTCAACACGCAATCAACAGACAAAAAAAAGCCTTACGCAACGCGTAAGGCTTTTTTCATATACTAATCCAGCTTATGCCATTGCTTTAACAGCAGCATTCAAACGGCTCTTATGACGAGCTGCTTTATTTTTATGGATAATTTTCTTGTCAGCAATACGATCAATCACACTCATAGAAACGCTAAAAGTGGTGGTTGCAACAGCTTTATCACCAGCCAATACCGCTTTCTGTACTTTCTTGATTGCGGTGCGCAGCGTTGAGCGCAGGGCAGCGTTGTGAGCACGCTGTGAGTCGTTTTGTCTTGCACGCTTTCTGGCTTGTGCGCTATTTGCCATATTGTGAGGCTCCTGTATCGGGGTACTTAAAACACGCAATTATAAGTTGCTCATACTCAAATAGCAAGCCTTAGCTAGCGAATTATTCACTTTAACGCTACTATTACGGCTCTTTATCCTTCTCACCACCCACGCAAATGAATTTGCTACACGCGCTCGCTAAAGTGAGCAGCATGACCTTATTGTCCCGCATACTAGGTTTTATGCGCGATGCCATTATCGCCCGCAGCTTCGGCGCAGGCATTTACACCGATGCATTTTTTATTGCATTCAAAATTCCAAATTTGTTACGTCGCCTGTTTGCCGAAGGTGCATTTGCCCAAGCATTTGTACCCATACTCGCCGAATACAAAAATCGCCGTGGACATGACGACACTAAATTACTCGTTGATCACGTTGCCACACTATTATTCATTGCACTCATCATTGTCACCGCAATAGGTGTTATCGCCGCGCCTGCAGTGGTTTACATTAGCGCGCCCGGTTTTGCCAATGAACCAGACAAATTTACTTTGACTGTCAATATGTTGCGGATTATTTTCCCTTACATACTATTCATTTCACTGGTTTCACTCGCAGGCGGCATACTCAATACTTATAGTCGTTTTGGTGTCCCCGCATTCACCCCGGTTCTGCTCAATGTCGCCATGATAGCGGCGACACTATGGCTAGCGCCGCACGTCAACCCACCCGCCATGGCTTTAGCCTGGGGAGTAGCATTAGGCGGCATATTGCAACTATCACTGCAAATTCCATTTTTATATAAACTGGGTTTATTACCCCGCTTCCGCTTTAGCTGGCACGACGAAGGCGTATGGCGCGTATTAAAGCTAATGGGGCCGGCTGTATTCGGTGTTTCAATTGCCCAAATTTCGTTGCTGATCAACACCATATTTGCCTCATTTCTTGCTACTGGCAGCGTATCCTGGCTGTATTATGCTGATCGATTAATGGAATTCCCAACAGGCATGCTGGGTGTAGCATTAGGCACTATATTATTACCCAGCCTGTCCAAACATTATGCTGATAACGACACTCAGCAATATTCGCAACTGCTGGATTGGGGTTTACGCCTCACCCTGATGCTGGCGTTACCTGCCGCTGCTGCACTAGCTGTGTTAGCGGTGCCACTGATAAGTACATTATTCTTATATGGCAATTTCCAGATTCATGATGTCTGGATGACACGTCAGGCTTTGATGGCCTATAGTCTGGGACTGCTAGGCCTGATTATGGTAAAAATCCTGGCGCCTGGGTTTTATGCCCGACAAAATATCAAAACCCCAGTCAAAATAGCGATCATCACCTTGGTTGCGACACAACTAATGAATCTGGTTTTTGTGTGGAAACTCCAACACGCAGGACTGGCGCTGGCGATAGGGTTGGGAGCATGCTTAAATGCCAGCCTGTTGTTATGGAAACTGCGTAGCCAAGGCGTTTTTCAGCCGCAATCTGGCTGGTACCTTTTTATGTCCAAAATCAGTCTGGCCACCATCATCATGGCAGTCGCACTGTGGTTCGGCATGAATGGGCAAGAACACTGGTTACACACCCACTTCCATGAACGTATTATCCACTTATCAGGCCTGGTCATACTTGGTGCAGGAACCTATTTCATCACCTTGCGACTACTAGGCATACATGCCAAACAGTTTATCCGCCGTGCGGCCTAAAGCGTTCTAGGTTAAAATTAGCGACTCTCTGATTTAACAACTGGTTATGCGCATCACTCACGGCAATCATCCTCTCGTATCCCATGCTAGCGCCGTCACTATTGGAAACTTTGACGGCGTACATCTAGGGCATCAAGCCATGCTACAGCACGTGGTGGATACAGCTCGGATACGACAATTAACACCATGCGCAATAACATTTGAACCACATCCACGTGAGTTATTCACGCCAGAGACCGCACCAGCACGCCTGTCCAACCTGCGCGACAAACTCATGAACTTAGCCGCAGCAGGAATGAAACACACGCATATTTGCCATTTCAATAACACATTGGCACACATGCCTGCAGAACAATTCGTCCAACAAATTTTGGTTGATGGCCTGCAAACACGCTATTTACTCATAGGTGACGATTTTCGTTTTGGTGCAAAACGAGCTGGAAACTTTGAACTGCTGCAACAGCTCGCGCCGCAACATGGTTACGAATTAGCCGCAATGCATAGCGTCACCCACAACACCACTCGCGTTTCCAGCACAGCTGTTCGTGCTGCGCTTGCTAACGGCGAACTGGACATTGCCAAACAATTACTAGGTCATCCTTACCGCATCAGCGGGCGAGTTGCACATGGCGATAAATTAGGACGCGAGCTGGGCTTCCCCACCGCAAATATCCGCATGCGCCGCAACAAACTGCCACTTACTGGCATATTCGTTGTTGAAATCCATGGCATTAGTGACCATGCACTACCGGCAGTTGCCAGCCTGGGCGTACGCCCGACAGTTAAAACAGGTGCGCAACCGTTGCTTGAGATTCATCTACTTAATTTCACAGGAAATTTATATGGTCGCATCATCCATGTTGATTTTCTTGCTAAACTACGCGATGAAGCGAAATACCCTGATCTCGCTACGCTGACGCAGCAAATTGCGCTAGACGTGGCACAAACTCACGATTACTTTCAAAACTCACATACCCATGGCTGATTATAAAAACACGCTCAATCTTCCCGACACTCCGTTCCCTATGCGCGGCGATCTGGCCAAACGCGAACCTAAATGGTTAGCTTTCTGGCAAGAACAGCAACGTTATGAAAAAATCCGCAAACACGCGGCTGGTCGGCCAAAATTTATTCTGCATGATGGCCCACCCTATGCTAACGGTGACATTCACATTGGCCATGCGGTCAACAAAATACTCAAAGACATCATAATCAAAAGCAAAACGCTATCTGGCTTTGATGCGCCTTACGTACCTGGCTGGGATTGCCATGGCTTACCTATAGAACTGCAAGTCGAGAAGCAACATGGCAAGGCCATACCCGCCGCGAAGTTCCGTGAGCTTTGCCGTGAATACGCAGCAAGCCAGATTGAGCGGCAAAAAGCCGACTTCATCCGCCTCGGAGTACTAGGTGACTGGGATCACCCATATCGCACCATGGACTTTACGTTTGAAGCCGGCATCATGCGCACCTTGGGCGAAATATTGGCAAACGGGTATCTGTATCAGGGTGCGAAACCCGTACATTGGTGTGTGGACTGCGGCTCTGCACTGGCCGAAGCCGAGGTCGAATATGAAGACAAAGCTTCAGCCGCTATTGACGTTGCATTTGCTGTCGAAGACAGCGCAGCGCTCGCCACCAAACTTGGCCTGCCGGTGACAAACGAGCCTATATACGCTGTTATCTGGACAACAACACCATGGACGCTACCAGCTAACCAGGCTGTTTCCGTACACCCCGACTTCATCTATGACTGCATACTCACGCCTAAAGGCATATTGATACTAGCCCGTGATTTAGCTGAAGCGGCTATCAAACGTTACGGCTTTGAATCAGTTGAAGTGATAGGACAATGTAAAGGTAGCGCACTGGAACATGTAGGCCTGCTCCATCCTTTCCTGGCCCGTGTCGTGCCTGTCATCTGTGGCGAGCATGTCACTGCAGAAGCCGGTACAGGGCTCGTGCACACGGCCCCTGCACATGGCGTTGACGATTATCAAGTCGGATTAAAATATAATTTACCAGTGGAAAATCCAGTCAGCGACGACGGTAAATTTTTCGACAGCATCCCTTACGTTGGCGGTCAAACCGTATGGGAAGGCAACAAAACAGTTATCACATTATTAACTGAACGCGATGCCCTTTTAGCCAATGCCAAACTCATACACAGCTATCCACATTGCTGGCGGCATAAAACCCCCATCATTTTCCGCGCCACACACCAATGGTTTATTGGCATGGATAAAACGGATCAAAACGGCACTCGCTTACGCGAGCACGCCACTGCAGCTGTTGCGAATACCGCGTTTTTTCCAGCATGGGGACGGGCACGACTGGAAGGTATGATGAAAAACCGCCCAGACTGGTGTGTATCACGCCAGCGCAACTGGGGCGTGCCTATGCCTTTATTCATCCACAAAGAAACGGGCGAATTACACCCGCGCACGGCTGAATTTATCGAAACGGTTGCGCAAAAAGTCGAAAAAGTCGGCATAGAAGCATGGTTCTCACTCGAAGCCGCAGAATTACTGGGAACCGATACAGCAGATTACAAGAAAGTAACCGATACGCTAGACGTGTGGTTTGACTCAGGTGTCACTCACGCATGCGTACTCAAGCAACGCCCGGAACTCGCACATCCAGCTGATCTGTATCTGGAAGGCTCAGACCAGCACCGCGGCTGGTTCCAGTCAAGCTTGCTCACAGGCTGCGCGACCGATGGTTATGCACCCTATCGCGCTTTGCTCACGCATGGATTTGTGGTGGATGGCAACGGTCACAAAATGAGCAAATCCAAAGGCAACGTAGTCGCGCCGCAAAAAGTCATGGACAGCTATGGTGCAGATATTTTGCGCCTGTGGACTGCGTCAACTGACTATTCAGGCGAACTCACTATTTCTGATGAAATTTTGAAACGAGTTGTGGAGTCGTATCGCCGCATACGCAACACTTTACGGTTCTTGCTTGCCAACTTGGCCGACTTTGATGCTCACCAGCACGCACTGCCTATGGATCAATGGTTAAGCATAGACCGCTACGCCATGGTGATGCTCAATGAGTTTCAGCAAGAAGTATTAACGCATTATCAGCAGTATGAATTCCACCATATCGTACAAAAACTGCATCATTTTTGCTCAGAAGATTTAGGCGGTTTCTATCTGGACATACTTAAAGACAGGCTCTACACCAGTGCGCCAGACTCAGTTGCACGTCGTTCTGCACAACATGCACTATTCCACATCACCCACGCGCTGACCCGTATCATGGCACCGTTCTTGAGCTTCACCGCTGAAGAGGTATGGATGCTATTAAGTAACAATGCCCACGACAGCGTCTTTTTGCAGCTCTGGCATGAGATTCCATTACCTGCTGATAGCCACTCACTTAATGAGCAGTGGACACTCATACGTGAAACACTGGCAGAAGTCCGCAAAGATCTGGAGCCTTTACGTGCAGCAGGGGAAATCGGCTCTTCATTACAGGCTGAAATTGAAATTTACGCTGATGCCAGTCACTATGCCGCCCTCGCCGGTTTGGGTGACGACTTACGTCTTGCGATGATCACATCCAGTGCGGACCTCCACCTGGCCGACACCAGCGTGCCTCGCTATGTAGCCCGCGCCAGCACGCATGCAAAATGCGAACGTTGCTGGCATTACCGCGCCGACGTAGGCAGCATTGCTGACCATCCTAGTTTATGCGCCCGTTGTCACAGCAATTTATACGGTGCGGGAGAGCCTAGACATCATGCCTAAACTCAAACAAGGGCTCATAGTTGCTGCACTCGTTATCGCTCTGGATCAAATCAGCAAATACATCATCTTGCAGGTTTTTATGTGGGGCGATTTGCTCAAGGTTACGGGATTTTTTGACTTAGTACGTGCTCACAATACTGGCGCGGCGTTCAGTTTGTTTGCTAATCAGCCGGGATGGCAACAGGGTTTCTTTATCACAGTGGCCAGCATTGCCAGCATAGTGATAATTTACCTGCTACGCCGCGACACCGGTAGCGTGCTATCCAAACTCTCGCTCAGCCTTATACTTGGTGGCGCACTTGGTAACTTGATTGATCGTCTCAATCACGGTTATGTAGTTGATTTCCTCTCGTTTCATATCAACAGCTATTACTGGCCTGCATTCAACATAGCCGACTCTGCCATTACGCTAGGTGCAATATTTTTAATTTGGGATAGCTTCAAAAAACCATGACCTTACAAGTACAAAATAACGACACGATAACCCTGCATTTTGCCATCCGTATTCAGGGTGAAGACGATATAGACAGCACATTTGATGATGAGCCTATGACAATTACTCTAGGCGACGGAACGCTGGAACCTAATTTAGAACGCTGGTTAATTGACGTACCACTCAACAGCCGACAAGTCTTTATCCTTACACCAGATTTGGCATTTGGTTTGCATGATCCTCAATTAGTGCAAAATGTACCTATAGATGAATTTCATGATGCACCACCTGTCGTCAATAACTATGTTGAATTCGAACTTCCTGATGGTGAAACGTTAGGTGGCCGAATTGCGGCGATTGCCGAACATGACGTCAGCATTGATTTCAACCATATTCTTGCGGGTAAAACCATAGAGTTTGAAGTGGAAATACTAACCATACATGGCAGGACATCATGACCATACACATACAACTTGCTAACCCTCGCGGATTTTGTGCCGGCGTCGATCGTGCAATTGAAATTGTAGAACGTGCATTAGAACGCTATGGTGCACCCATCTATGTGCGTCATGAGGTGGTACACAATAAATTTGTAGTCGAAAATCTCAAGGCCAAAGGTGCCATTTTCATCGAAGACTTGAATGATGTACCCACTGGTAACACTTTGATATACAGTGCGCATGGCGTGTCCCAGGCCGTCCGTCGCGAGGCCGAAGCACGTGGGCTAACCGTATTTGATGCAACTTGCCCGCTGGTCACCAAAGTGCACCTGGAAGTTGCGCGCATGCGCGACAAAGGCATGGAAATCATCATGATAGGCCATAAGGGCCACCCTGAAGTTGAAGGCACTATGGGTCAAAGCAATGGTGGCATGTATCTGGTAGAAACGCCTGAGGATGTTACTTTACTCAATGTTGCTGACCCAGACAAACTTGCTTTTGTAACTCAGACTACACTTTCTGTAGATGATGCAATGCGGGTCATTAACGCACTTAAAGCGCGCTTCCCTAATATTGTCGGACCTAAGAAGGACGACATCTGCTATGCGACCCAAAATCGTCAGGATGCCGTTAAGGCTTTGGCGCAACACTGCGATCTAGTCGTCGTCGTCGGTTCACCCAACAGCTCCAACTCCAACCGCCTGCGCGAAGTCGCGCAAAATTTAGGTGTGACTGCCTATATGGTGGACAATGCCAGCCAGTTGCAAGCCGACTGGTTAACAGGAAAATCCAATATTGGCGTCACCGCTGGCGCATCCGCACCTGAAGTACTGGTGCAAGAAGTGATAGCACAGTTAAAACAATATGGAGCCGAAACAGTCAACGAACTCGAAGGCATTATAGAAAACGTCACCTTCCCTATTCCAAAATCCTTGAGTGAATAGCAACACCTCATTTTATTACTGGGAGGGCGATGTTCTCGTCCTCAACGTGCTCGGCACACCCAGTGCCAAACAAGACAAAATCGGCAAGCCCAAAGGCAACCAGCTCAAAATCAGCGTCACTGCTGAACCAACCAATGGCAAAGCCACCGACCACATGGTGCGTTTTCTTGCCAAACAATTCGACGTTAGCGTAAAAGACATCGAAGTTGTCTTCGGACAAATGAATATCAATAAACAATTGCGCATCAAATCCCCAAAAAAACTGCCTGGCGTCATTGCGCAATCAACGTTGTGCTAACCACAACTCAGCATTACTGCATTCCCTGCGCTAACTGAATAAGAATTAAAAAATACATAAGCATTAACTTATACAAACAACAATAACAATTGAATATATCTTATGCTTTTTGCTATGTATAGTTCTGTCCATGGGTTGCAACATCACCACGCAGCCTAGGTAGGCCCCCACAACCACTGGAGTTATCATATGGATCAATCAGCACGTTACTCAGACCTTAGTCTGAAAGAAGAAGATTTAATTAAAGGCGGTAAGCACATATTAGTTGCTTACAAAATGTGCCCTAACCCAGGCCACGGTTACTTAGAAGCAGCTGCACACTTTGCAGCTGAATCTTCAACAGGTACTAACGTAGAAGTTTCAACCACTGATGATTTCACCAAAGGCGTTGACGCTTTGGTTTACTACATCGACGAAGCAACTGAAGATATGCGTATTGCATATCCTATGGAATTGTTTGATCGCAACGTTATCGACGGCCGCATGATGATCGTGTCTGTATTGACATTGATTATCGGTAACAACCAGGGTATGGGCGATATTAAACACGCTAAAATCCACGATTTCTATGTACCAGAACGCGCTATCCAATTGTTTGATGGTCCTGCCAAAGACATCAGCGACATGTGGCGCATCCTTGGCCGTCCAATACAAAACGGCGGTTACATTGCAGGTACCATTATCAAGCCTAAATTAGGTTTACGTCCTGAGCCATTTGCAGCTGCAGCTTACCAGTTCTGGTTAGGTGGTGATTTCATCAAGAACGATGAACCACAAGGTAACCAAACTTTCTGCCCACTGAAAAAAGTATTGCCTTTAGTTTATGACGCAATGAAACGCGCTCAAGACGAAACTGGCGAAGCTAAATTGTTCTCCATGAACATTACGGCTGATGACCACTACGAAATGTGTGCTCGTGCTGATTTCGGTCTGGAAACATTTGGCCCGGATGCTGACAAACTGGCATTCCTGGTTGACGGTTTCGTTGGCGGTCCAGGTATGATCACCACTGCTCGTCGTCAATACCCTAGCCAGTACCTGCACTACCACCGCGCTGGTCACGGCATGATCACATCACCTTCAGCTAAACGTGGTTACACCGCATTCGTATTGGCTAAAATCTCACGTTTACAAGGTGCTTCAGGTATCCACGTAGGCACCATGGGATACGGCAAAATGGAAGGTGAGAACTCAGACAAAAACATCGCTTACATGATCGAACGCGATGAAGCTCAAGGTCCTGTCTACTTCCAAAAATGGTATGGCATGAAACCTACCACTCCAATTATTTCAGGCGGTATGAACGCATTGCGTCTGCCAGGCTTCTTTGAGAACTTGGGTCACGGTAACGTTATCAATACCTCTGGTGGTGGTTCATATGGCCACATTGACAGCCCAGCTGCTGGTGCGATTTCTCTGCGTCAGTCTTATGAATGCTGGAAAGCGGGTGCTGATCCTATTGAGTTCGCTAAAGAACACAAAGAATTCGCTCGCGCGTTCGAGTCATTCCCAGGCGATGCTGACAAGATCTACCCAGGTTGGCGTGAAAAACTGGGCGTACACAAGTAATAAGTACCCCAGGCAAGCTGCTGCATTAATGCGGCAGCGTGTTGAAAGCCCCTGGGATATTCAGGGGCTTTTTTATTCCAGTATGTTTTACCACAGAATTTAGTGGAATAATCCACACACATAGCGAGCACAAAAATGACTACCGAATTCGACATTACCCAATATCAAATCGCCGAACAACCATATTACCAAGCGCAAAACAACGAAATCACCCTGTACGAAGCGGCTTACAATGCACGCCTGCCAGTAATGATCAAAGGCCCGACCGGTTGTGGTAAATCACGCTTTGTAGAGCACATGGCATGGAAACTAAACAAGCCGCTCATCACTGTTGCCTGCAATGAAGACATGACCGCATCAGACTTGGTAGGTCGCTATTTACTCGATGCCAACGGGACACGCTGGGTTGATGGCCCGCTGACCTTGGCAGCGCGCTATGGTGCAATTTGCTATTTGGATGAAGTCGTAGAAGCACGCCAGGATACGACTGTTGTTATTCACCCATTAACTGATCACCGCCGCACACTGCCTTTGGACAAAAAGGGTGAATTAGTCGTTGCTCATCCAGACTTTCAATTGGTAATTTCATACAACCCTGGCTACCAAAGCCTGATGAAAGACCTGAAGCAATCAACAAAACAGCGTTTTGCAGCAATGGAGTTTGATTACCCATTATGCTCAGTAGAAACAGAAATCGTGAGCAAAGAAGCAAACATTAGCACCGACATCGCCGATAAATTAGTTCGCATTGCTGAAACAGCGCGCAAACTTAAAGGCCATGGTCTGGATGAAGGCATTTCCACCCGTCTGCTGGTTTATGCAGCAGCATTGATTAATGGCGGCATTCCAGCGCGTGATGCTTGCCGCATGGCATTGGTACGCCCTATCACTGACGACAAAGATATACGCGATACGCTAGACCACGCAATTGATGCAATTTTTGCCTAAGCCCAATCAGACAACGCCATGACTGATACGCTTATCGATGAAATCAAAGCATTGTCCTGCGGTTTTGCGCGTGTACAAAGTGTATTTCCTGATTGCTTTGCTTATGCTCAGAAACGACTCTCACCTCTTGCGTTAACTGCTTATATTGATGGCGCACGTACGCTGTGTAAAATGGGTCGCGGTGAAGAGCCAGTCCTAGCATTTCTGGAAGAAACACCAGAAGTGGCAGTACTGCTGGGTGAAGAAATCATTAATGATGTAGTCGCTTTTGTACAAAAGCTCACCCGCACCCCAAACAGCAAAGCCATCGCGCCATTCTTGCAAAGCCTGGCAGCAGCAGCACGCGCACTGGAAAGCCGGGCACTTTTCAATGAGTATTTTCACCTTGTCTGGCTGACCATGGAGCGTACCAGCCCCAAAGTACACGGAATTGACTCCATGTACACAAGCGTTTGCCTGGTTGAATTTCTGAGTACAGCACCATTTTTGTTTGGCACATTATCTTTTGGTGGACTACGTAACTGGGTAGATTATGGCATTAAAGCCTATGCTAACGACCCCGACCGCCAGCGCGAATACTTCCTGCTTAAAACAGCTGACAGCCGAGCCGTAATGCAACGCGAGCGTCATGGCACGCTATTTACGGATAGCGAGCGTCAACTAGATTTATATTTGCGCGGCCTATGGCAAGCCGATGCCAATTTCGTACCTTACTCTTTGGCATTTGATGAAATACGCAAACCCATCCCTTATTTTGACGCACTAGGTGTACATTTACCGGACGTGTACGATGACATGACAGGTGTGCGTGGCATAGATCGTTATCGAGCACTGCTTGCACATATCAGTGCCCATCGCATCTGGACCACCCCCGTTATTGCCGACAACCTGAGTCCGTTCCAACGCATGGCGGTGGAGGTTTTTGAAGATTCACGCGTAGAATTTCTGGCCATGCAGCGCTACCCAGGATTGCGCAAGTTATGGGCAGCCATACATCCGACACCGAAGGAAGGCGCATGTCCTGAAGGTCATGCATGTATACGACATCGCCTGTACACACTGTCACGCGCACTTCTCGACCCACAGCATGGCTATACCAATGCAGACATACTGGACTATGTGGCTCGCTTTCACGCTGAAATGGCTACAGGCATTAGCAGCACCAAAAACATGGTGACACTCGGTGTGCAATTTATTGCCAAAACTCGTGTCGGTAGCGACCTCAGTGCCAAAACTTTTTTTGATGATACCGAAGTCGATTATCGTGATGATAATCGACTGATGTGGAAATTTATCGAAGAGGGTGATGAAGAAGAATACGATGAAAAGCCCCAAAAAGCACAACCGGAAGAACAAGCTGAATTCCGCATGCCACCACGCCTATATCCAGAATGGGATTACAGTGCAGAACATTACCGCCCTGACTGGGCCAGCGTGTATGAGCATTTGCATCCAGTCGGTGACGCTAATGACATAGACAAAATATTGGCGAAACATGCCAGTCTGGCCAAGCAGCTCAAAAAAATTATCGACCTGCTCAAGCCGCAAAACAAAGTTCGGCTGCGATATCAGGAAGAAGGTGCCGAGCTGGATTTGGATGTCGCGATTCGATCGTTAATAGATTACAAAAGTGGCGCCGTGCCTGATCCACGTATCAACATGAGCCATCGCCATGACGGGCGCAATATTGCTGTATCATTACTGCTGGATTTATCCGCCTCTTTAGCCGACATTCCTGAAGGCTGCCAACAAAGCAAACTGGAATTAAGCCAGGAGGCAGTCACCTTACTGGGCTGGGCAATAGAGCAGATGGGTGACAAATTTTCTATTTCTGGTTTTCACTCCAACACCCGCCACGAAGTGCGTTATTTGCACATTAAAGGTTATTCTGAGCACTGGGACACGCCGGTCAAAGCACGTCTTGCTGCGATGCAAGCAGGCTATTCTACCCGCATGGGCGCTGCCATACGCCATGCAGGACACTATCTCGCTCATCAACAGGCGGATAAAAAACTGCTGCTTATCTTAACCGATGGTGAACCAGCCGATATCGATACCAAAGATCCACGCTTACTCATCGAAGACGCTAAAATGGCAGTTCGCGAGCTGGATCAGGATGGCATTTACACCTATTGCATCACGCTAGATCCAAAAGCAGGTGATTATGTAGGGGATATATTTGGCAAACATTATGCGGTGATAGATAATATTGCCAGGCTGCCTGAACAATTGCCCAAGTTGTTTATGGCATTAACGAAATAACAAAGTGAACAAAACCGATGAAAAAAAGTATACAGCAATTTAATCATTCAGCACTCTCACTAATAGAGCATATAGGACTACTTGTCATTGCCATTGCCACGGTATTTGCAATGAGTAGCGAGGTCATGGCAATGCTTGCCAGTAAAGCAGTAACACTGACTGATTTGCTGATGCTATTCCTCTACCTTGAAGTGGTTGCGATGATACAGCGCTACTACACATCGGGGAAATTACCTGTACGCTTCCCTCTCTATATCGGTATCGTAGCACTGGCACGTTATCTGATACTAGACATGAAATCTATGGATGAATGGCGATTGATAGCCATAACCAGTTCTATTTTATTGCTGGCACTGGCTATTTTATTGATACGTTACGGACATGTCCGTTACCCGTACCTGAGTGACGAGTCAGCACATGCGACTGATAAATCTGAAAACACACATTAATCCGTACCACCCTTAGCACGAGGGTGGCATTACCGCACTGTGGTCAGGAAATTTGGTAGCCTTTTAACCAGTCTTTGAAGTGTTTCACGTTTTTGAATGCGCGAATATCCTGCTTTATTCGCGCGATCTCATATTGCAAACCTTGCATATCCTGCTTTAATATCAAAACCAATTTCTTTGGTGATAGCGGTTCGTATGGTGAAACACCTACCATTTGCTTCACCTGAATTTCTAACGTCCTCACTTCTTGCTGCAACTCATTCAACTGATTCGCTAATACCTTGTTGTAATGCTTGAGCCTATCTTCCGCAATATTATTAATATTGTCCTGACTAATTTGCTCTACTGACAATTGCAATGACAACAACTGCAACAAATCCTTTTTGGTATAAGCCACATTAACCTGCTGCATCAGCTCAGTTTTCCGTTCACGTTCAACGGGATCAGTTTCACGATCAGGATGCAGTGCCGTAACCAATTGTCGATATACCGCCTGAATGGATTTACTCATCCCAGCCGCCTCCTCTTGTTCACGCGCCTCTTGTGTTAATTGCTTGGCAGATTTTTTGCGCGCATTCCTTTGTACCTGCGCATCTCGCTGCATAGATGCGTGTTTTTCATGCAATCGTGCCGCTACCATGTCAGGGTCGGCAAAATCCAGTTCATCACTATCATCCAGCGTTACACCGAACTGTGCCTCAAACATATCCTGCAATAACTCAGCTTCCAGTAACTTATCTGCGATGACTTCAGCGTCATAATCAGTTTCACTATACTGGTTATACAACGATTTCAAATCAGCCCGTCCAGCCTCAGTGATAAGTTCATTACACATTTCCATAATCAGATTAGCGATTTTTTCCTGCTGATTACGGGCAAATTTTTCTGTTTTATATAAGTTATCAAGCAACAACAGCATAATGGCCTGTTGCTCGTACAAGCTCCGCCTCAATGGCTCCAGCTTAATGTGACTGGCTTGCTGACAAGCCTGCAACTCGGCTTGCCACTCAGCCAGTAAAGCCTTCTGCGCCTCAATTTTTTTAAGTGTGGCGTTAAATTTCTTTTGTGCTGGTGATAACACCCCTTGTTCAGGTGCGGTGGAAATTTGTATAGGCTGTGATTTTGTCATCACATCACAATGTATCAACATTAATTTGCAACCACCATTCCAGTAACGCTAAATGCCAGAGCTTGCTGCCACGAATACGCGTGAAGTAACCTTCTGGCTGAGCTAATAACTTGTCTACATATTCCCGCTGATACAAACCACGTTGCCGACAAGCGGGCGAATTTAAAATATCGCGCATTAGCGCAAAAAACTCGCCACGCACGTATTTCAAGGCAGGTACAGGAAAATAACCTTTAGGCCTATCAATCACCGCATCTGGAATGACGCCACGCGCAACAGCCTTCAGCGGATATTTACCACCATTTTTAAGCTTGAGCGAAGGCGGCATACGCGCTGCAAGTTCGACTAGTTCGTGATCCAAAAATGGCACACGCACTTCTAACCCCCAACTCATGGGCATGTTATCAACACGCTTAACAGGATCATCGACTATGAGTGAAGTCACATCAAAACGGAATACCTGATCCAGAAATTCACTGGCTTCAGGCTGATTCAATTGCTCGCTCACCCATGCAGCAGTCACATCAGACACATGCCAGGACGGTGCTATCATCTCCAGATACTCTGCATGATCTCGATCAAAATAATTCTGACTGAATTTCTCTAACGGCGTACCTATAGCGGTATCCATCTGCGGATACCAGAAATAACCACCAAACACCTCGTCGGCACCCTGCCCTGCCAACACAACCTTGACTTGTTTCGAAACACGTTCGCTGAGCAGATAAAAAGCAATGACATCATGACTCACCATCGGTTCAGTCATCGCAGCAATCGCTTCAGGCAGGCGTTCTAGTACTTCACTATTGGGAATATGATATTGCTCATGGCGCGTATGAAAATGCTGAGCAATGATATCTGAATACTCAAATTCATCAGCTCGCTCGATAGTAGCATCGACATCCTCAAAACCGATGGAAAAAGTACGTAAATCTTGCACATGATCAGCCAGCAAGCCAACCAGCAAACTGGAATCCAGGCCTCCTGATAACAACACACCCACAGGCACATCAGCCGCCAGCCTATGTCGTTCAACTGCACGTGTTAGCACGTTACGTGTAGCAAGCAACCAATCTTCTTCGGTCAATGGCTGTTTGGGTCGAGTGGCATTCAGATGCCAATATTGACGCTGGGTGACCTGACCTTGAGCTGTAAACAACATGGTCGTCGCTGGCGGAAGTTTCTTTACCCCATTCAATATTGTGTGCGGGGCAGGAGTAGAGCTATGCAGAGTGAAATGGTGATGTAATGCAATGGAATTAATACTAACATCAACATCACCTGCTGCTAACAATGCCTGCACACTGGATGCGAACCTTAGCCACGTTCCTTCTAAGCTATAGTAAAACGGCTTCATCCCAAAGCGGTCACGCGCTAAAAACAGGCTGGCATGACGCGCATCCCAAAGAGCAAATACAAACATCCCATAAAACCGCTTCACACAATGCTCGCCCCAGGCATGGTAGGCTTTGATAATAACCTCGGTATCACCATCTGAAACGAATTTATAACCTAACGCAATTAACTCCGCACGCAATTCGCGATAGTTATAAATCGTTCCATTAAACACCAAGGACAGCCTTAACTCCGCATCGACCATAGGCTGATGCGCATGCTGTGACAAATCAATTACTGCTAGACGCCTGTGCCCAAACGCCACAACCCCATCTTGATAAACACCTGCATCGTCGGGACCGCGACGAGATAATTTTTCTGACATGCGCTGTACTGCCAGCATATCTGCAGATGCGCCATCGAATCTTAATTCTCCACAAATTCCACACATAATAACTCACTGAGGCACAACGAAAACAGGGGCAAAACCACCACCAGGTGTACGGAAATTAGTTGTTTGCCCTGCATATAACCTGGCCGCAACTAGCTGTACGGCACCCTGATAGGTATAAACCCTAACATCCAGTTTTAATGCAACATCTACACCATCCACATTAATTAACCGTTCACTCGGCGGTGCTATCGCCTGCGCGACATAATCCCCTTGCAATATTTCCTGCCAGACACGCCTAGTCAATTTATCACCACGATATGCAGCCTTGCTGCCGTAGCCTGTTGCGGGTTTAAAAAACAAATGACGACGATCATGCCAGAGCTTATCGGCATTGTCCGCAGACACCAATTGCGTACGCGGGATACCTGCTAATAAAACATCACGCTCAGATGGCGCTACGCCCATAGCACCTAGTTGCACAACATCACTCAAAGCAACCAGATTTCGTTTATCAGCATGCAACGCATGAGCATGAGGATTTGGCGTCAACACTACTGCTCCAGCTTCATATGCAACACGCAAAGCTTCATGCTCAGTTGCCGCCAAATAAAAATCCGTTAAGCGATTGTAGACCATATCAATGACTTGCCCAGCGTAGTGCAATTTATCAGCCACCCAAGTTAATTCGCGCGCATCAGCGATAACAACAGCTATACCTGCTCGTTCAAACATCTGTTGAAAGAGCTTAAATTCCGGATGCAGGTATTGATTATCAGGATCATCATCAACGATAGCAATGCGACCCATAGGCGCATCCCCACGTTGCAATGCCCACTCATGTTGAAACATGGCAAGAAACTCCTGCTCTATTGCAGGTAACGCTGTGCTGGGTTTAAATGCCCATGCCATTTCTTCACAACAAACCTGCTGTGCTCGTGCCAATACAACATTAAGCAACGCACCACCCGCATTAGTATTAATTTCTATTAGTTGTGGCCCATGCTCCCCCAGATGAAAATCGTAACCCATAAAAACGCCTGAAGGACCAAACGATTCAACTGCAATAGATGGAGCGAGTGATAGTGCCTGCTGCTGATAGCTTGGCAACATAATGGTTGCCTCAATAGCGGAGACTATCTTCGCCATCGCATCCATAGTACTTGGACATACAAATACGACAGTAGATGAGAATAAATAGGGGCGGGACTCGAGTACGGCAGCTTGCACATTACCCCAAGCTACGTCAGTTGAAAGTTGACGATACAAAGTTGCTGCGTTTAGTGTTTGGCAGTTACAACTGCGATTTAAATCTAGAGCAGTAGCCATCACTCGCTGCAATGCCATATTACCCGCCATATTCACAAAGTCTAAAGGGTTATTTTACACCTGTCATAATTAAAAGGGCGTCCACGCCAGGTAATAAAAAAAGCACCTGAACTGATGTTCAGGTGCTTTAATTTTGGTGCCCTCTGTCTGACTCGAACAGACCACCTACGGTTTACAAAACCGTTGCTCTACCGGATGAGCTAAGAGGGCAAGAGGCGACATTATACCTAAACTTTCTAGCTAAGTGAATAGTAATTCATGCTAAAAATAACACAGCACAAAATTACGAGCTTATTTTACAATTTGAAACTTTGGTTTGGAAGGCGGTTTAGTTGGTTCAGGTGGCGTTTCATCCTCTTGATCAACAGTAGCTGACACCGTTACTTCAAAACCCAGTCCTTCACCATTTTCACGCGCAAAAATTCCCGCAACGGCCGTAATTGGGACTTCCAACTGCCGAGACACACCATTAAAACGTGCAGAAAAACGCACCCATTGATTATCAATGAGCAAACCATGTGTTGCCGATGGTGATAAATTCAGGACAATATTTCCATCCTTGACATACTCCATCGGCACACGGGTATTAACATCAACAACCACAGATAAATAAGGTGTATAACCGCTATCCACACACCATTCATAAATAGCACGTATTAGATAAGGTTTAGTACCATTGCCAGGCATTATTTACGCATCGCCTTTTCATTAGGGGTCAAAGCATCAATAAATGCAGTACGACTAAATAATCGCTCGGCATATTTCAACAAATTAACAGCTTGCTTAGGCAATTGTATGTCGTAATGCTCCAAACGCCATAATAACGGCGCAATAGCCACATCCAACATGGAGAAATCGTCATTCAGCATGTACTGTTGCTTTGCAAATATAGGAGAAATTTGCGTTAGATTGTCACGAATTATTATGCGAGCCTTGTCAGCTGCACTCTTACTGCCATGCTCAATTGCATTCACATGACTGAATAAATCTTGTTCAAACGTAAACAGAAATAATCGAGCTCGGGCTCGCATGACTGGATCGGCAGGCATTAATTGTGGGTGTGGGAAACGTTCATCAATGTATTCGTTGATGATATTAGCTTCATAAAGCACCAAATCACGTTCTACCAATACTGGTACACGATTATAAGGATTCATCAACGCGAGATCGTCAGGCTTGTTTTGCAAATCCACGTCTATCACTTCAAAATCCATGCCTTTTTCAAACAGGACGATACGACAGCGTTGGCTGTATGGGCAAGTATTACCCGAATACAATGTCATCATAGTGATTACCCCAAAATAATATGGCCGACGGGGGTACCGTCGGCCGTAAAATCAATCTACCAAACAGGCTAAATTAATGTATGTCTTTCCAGAACTCTTTTTTCATATAGTAAGCAAGTACGAAGAATATAGACAGGAACAACAGAACCATCACACCTAATTCCATACGTTTCATTTTAGCTGGCTCACCCATCCATGTCAGGTAGTTAACTAGGTCACCCACCGTTGCATCATATTCAGCAGGTGTTAATGAACCAGGCTGTACCAACTCAAACTCCGGCTTGACATGTGGATCACGTTCACCACTAGCAGGCTCTTTTAGCGCTTGCTTACCTTGCAAAGACCACAGCACATGCGGCATGCCCACTTTCTCAAATACGGTATTGTTCCAACCTGTTGGACGAGAATCATCCAGATAGAAACTACGTAAATAAGTATAAAGCCAGTCAGGATTGCGTGAACGAGCAACCACTGACAAATCAGGTGGTGCAGCACCAAACCATTTTTTTGCATCCAATGGGGGCATTGCAATACTCATCGTATTACCAACCTTATCAGTTGCAAAAAGCAGGTTGTTCTTAATCTGCTCTTCGGTCAAGCCCACATCTTCTAAACGTGAGTATCGCATTGCATTTGCACTATGACAGCTCAAGCAATAATTAGTAAATATTTTTGCGCCCCGCTGTATTGAAGCATAGTCATCTAAATTTACTGGCGCTTTATCCAGATAAACATGTTCAGATGCTAAAGCCGTCAAAGGTACAAAAAACAAAGCTAATAGAAATTTTTTCATTATTCAGGAATCCTTTCAGGCACTGGTTTGGTTTTATCGATAGCGGTATACCAAGGCATCAATACAAAGAAGCCAAAATAAATCACACTAAATACACGGGCCAGCATGGTTAATCCTGGAGTTGGTGGTTGTGTACCCAAGTAACCCAAACCAATAAAGCTGATAATAAACACGGTCAAGATGGCTTTGTACAACGTACCACGATAACGGATAGATTTCACTTTAGAACGATCCAACCAAGGCAGGAAGAACATAATTACCACACCAGCACCCATACCTACCACACCCAAAAACTTATCAGGTACAGCACGCAATATTGCGTAGAACGGTGTGAAATACCATAAAGGTACAATATGCTCTGGTGTTTTAAATGGGTTAGCAGGAATAAAGTTATCAGGCTCAAGGAACCAGCCACCAAATTCAGGTGCAAAGAACACAATTGCACTAAACACCATCAGGAACACAATTACACCCACGATATCTTTAACAGAGTAGTAAGGGTGGAAAGGAATACCATCCAAAGGAATGTGAGTAACTGGATCTTTGTGCTTCTTGATTTCAATACCTTCAGGGTTATTTGAGCCGACTTCGTGTAACGCAATAATATGCGCGGCAACCAAACCAACCAACACCAGCGGCAATGCAATCACATGGAACGCAAAGAAACGATTCAAAGTAGCATCTGAAACAACGAAGTCACCACGGATCCACAATGACAATGCATCACCTACGAAAGGAATCGCACCAAACAGGGAAATAATAACTTGTGCGCCCCAGAATGACATTTGACCCCATGGCAACAAATAGCCCATGAATGCCTCAGCCATCAAAGCCAAGTAAATCATCATACCGAAGATCCAAATTAATTCACGTGGCTTACGATATGAACCGTAAATTAACCCGCGGAACATATGCAGATACACAACCACGAAGAACATGGACGCGCCAGTTGAGTGCATATAACGTATCAACCAACCCCATTCCACATCACGCATGATGTATTCAACTGACAAGAATGCCAAAGTTGAATCTGGCTTGTAGTTCATCGTCAAAAAGATACCTGTCAGAATTTGGATAACCAAAACCAACAAAGCTAACGAACCAAAGAAATACCAGAAATTGAAATTCTTAGGTGCATAGTACTCAGATAAATGAGCTTTCCAGTTTGCAGTGAGCGGAAAGCGGTCATCAATCCAACCAACCAGATTTTTCATAGCGCTCATAAATTAAGCTCCTTTTTGATCAACGCCAACAATAATGCGAGTGGCGGTGAGGTATTTATAAGGTGGCACTTGCATATTCATAGGCGCAGGCACGTTTTTGTATACACGAGCAGCCAAATCATAACGCGAACCATGACATGGGCAGAACCAGCCGCCAACCCAATCAGGACCTAAATCTGCTGGCGCTAATTCAGGGCGGAAGGTTGGTGAACATCCCAAATGTGTGCAAATACCCACTACAACCAAATATTCAGGCTTGATTGAGCGATCTGTATTCTTACAATAGGCAGGCTGTTGTGGCACATCTGAATTTGGATCGACCAATTTATCACCGATTTTAGCCAGAGTCGCCAATGTAGCTGGTGTACGATTGACTATCCATACAGGTTTGCCTTGCCACTCAATGGCCAACAACATACCAGGCTCAACCTTGCTAATATCCGCCTCTACAGGCGCACCTGCTGCTTTAGCACGTTCACTAGGTAACATGCTCATCACAAAAGGCGTTAAAACAGCCACACCCGCTACGCCACCCATTGCTGTGGTAGCAGCGACGAGGAAGCGGCGTTTGCTGCGATCCACTTGCTGATTACTCATAAATACATCCCTCAAAAGGTTACGCGAACTGAAAAACTATACTATTTTACCTAATTTTCATGCAAAACATAAAGCCTAATTTTCACATTATTTACTTTCTCAATGCTGACACTCTTATTTGAGCAGGCTTACTGTATAATTTCTTTAATATTTAGATACTCATTCCATCTCAAAATGCGTAAATTTTGGTTACTTTTTGCCCAAAGCACAACAATTGCATTGGGCATACTTTTTGTATTTAGATTATTTCCACCAGCATTTATCAATAAACCATCGTCACCAGTTCAAACTAGTGACAATACATCACTCTCACCCCAGATTAGTTTCCGTAACGCAGCCAAACTTGCCAGACCGAGCGTAGTCAACGTATTCACCAGTAAAAAAACATATAGCACTCCACTCGCACCATCTATTAGTGGCAGACCAGACACGAACACCGACCCTACCAATCACTTAGGTTCTGGCGTCATCGTTAGTACAGATGGTTACATACTAACCAACCAGCATGTAGTTGAAGCCGCAGATGAAATTCAGGTTATGCTCCACGATGGGCGTACATTAAGCGCGAATATTGTCGGCACGGATCCTGAAACGGATTTAGCAGTACTTAAGATCAAGGCAACTAATCTGCCAGCAATTACTTTCGCCCCATCTGATCGCGCCGCAATAGGTGACGTAGCATTAGCCATAGGCAATCCATTCGGCGTTGGCCAGACTGTCACCATGGGTATCATCAGCGCATTAGGACGCAGTCATTTAGGCATTAATACATTTGAAGACTTTATTCAGACTGATGCCGCCATCAACCCCGGAAACTCAGGTGGCGCACTGGTCAATACAGATGGGCATTTAATTGGTGTCAATAGCGCGATTTATTCACGCACTGGCGGATCACAAGGTATAGGCTTTGCAATCCCGTCCAATTTAGCAGCTAAAATCATGAAACAGATAATTGAACACGGTGAAGTTATCCGTGGCTGGATAGGAGTGGAAGTTCAAGACATTACCCCCGAATTAGCCGAGTCATATCAATTAACCAGCACAAACGGCGCGCTCATCTCTGGTATCTTGCAACATGGACCAGCAGATTTAGCCGGAATTCATCCGGGCGACATACTTCTCGACGCTGATCACAAACCTATCAAAGATTCTCTTGCACTACTGGAACTGGTTGCAGCACTTAAGCCAAACACAACCATTCAAGTAACCTTGCTACATAAAAATAAAATGCTAACCACCACCATAAAAATAGATAGAAGGCCTAAGGTTGCAACCTCATAACAAGGAAGCCGCTGTTCATTGTTGCTCCGGCTTTCCATATGACTTGAACTTATGTAGCACAAGATCCATTTCTTCGTCCGACAACAAATTCACCTCACCTGCTTGCAATACCCGCCAATACTGCTCACACAGCGACTCCACTTCCACAGTAAGTGCCAACGCTCTTTTAAGCGATCCACCCACAACAATTAATCCGTGATTACCAAGCAAACAAGCGAAGCGCGATTCCAAAGCACTCAAAGCATAATCCGACAGTAATTGCGTACCAAAAGTCGCATAAGGCGAGCATCGTATAGAGCGCCCGCCGGCGGCAGCAACCATATAATGAAAAGCTGGTACGTCACGCCCCATACAGGCCAATGTCGTTGCAAAAGTAGAATGCGTATGAACAATTGCATTTACATCAGAGCGCGAAGCAAAAATATCACGATGAAAACGCCATTCACTCGAAGGACTACGGGCACCTTGATGCTTTCCATCAAAATCCATCAACACCATATCCCCACCCACCATTTCATCAGCAGGCAAACCCGTAGGGGTAATTAGAAAACCCGAACCAAATCGCACACCAATATTGCCTGATGCACCACGATTTAGCCCCTTGTTTGATAATTGCAATGCCGTATCAACCATTTGCTGCCGCAACATATCTTCTGAAAAAGTAGCACTCATGAATAAAGCCCCGCCAAACCGTGCTTCGTCGCCGCGCAGACACCACGCTCCGTAATTAAACCTGTAACCAACCGCGCTGGCGTCACATCAAAAGCATAATTACCTACCGCGCTACCTTCAGGTGCAATACTCACCGCCACCAATTCACCCTCTCTGGTTCGCCCATGAATATATGTAACTTCATCTCCATCTCGCAGTTCAATAGGAATATCTTTCACGCCATCGTTGATTTGCCAATCAATAGTTGGCGTTGGTAATGACACATAAAATGGCACATTGTTATCAAAAGCAGCTAATGCTTTCAAGTACGTACCCACTTTATTACACACATCACCATTTGCCGCAGTACGATCCGTTCCGACTATTACCATATCCACCTGACCATGCTGCATCAAATGTCCACCTACGTTATCAACGATTAAAGTATAGGGTACGCCATGCTGCTGCAACTCCCAGGCAGTCAAACTCGCCCCCTGATTACGCGGACGAGTTTCATCAACCCACACATGCACAGGAATACCCGCATCATGCGCAGCATAAACAGGTGCCAACGCTGTCCCCTGATCAACTGTAGCCAACCATCCAGCATTACAATGCGTCAGAATATTCACCACCTCAAGCTTATTCGACCATACCGCACGTATCAGTGCCAAACCGTGCTGACCAATAGCCTGATTTATAACCACATCTTCATCAGCTATCGATTCAGCTTCCAGCCAAGCCTGCACATTGCGATCCGACTCCGCAACGCCACTTAATTTCTCCTGCATACGCACTAAAGCCCAACGTAAATTAACCGCCGTGGGTCGCGTTGCCAACAACAACTGACAAACCTGGGTCAGCTCAATATCTGTAGCGCATCTCTGCATCGCCAGTGCCACACCATAGGCCGCGGTCACACCGATTAACGGCGCACCCCGCACCTGCATCACCCGAATGGCATTAGCCACATCAGCTACGTTCTCCAGGCGCACTGTCACAAATTCATGAGGCAAACGTGTTTGATCTATAACTTCCACAGCCTTACCATCAGACGACCGCCAAATCGTACGATATGGGACACCATTAATATTCATATCAATATTTCCACCCTTACAAATTAATCAATTAAGCCAATCACAACTACCGAATTGATACCTACATCGACATCACAATGCGATCACAGCAAATCTGTATTATTTTTCGTAAAAATTCTGCTAAAATTACGTAAGACAACACTCCATTACAAATAAGATTATATGCCTAATATATTGTCAGCATTTTTTCCAGCCCATTTTAAAAACCAACGAATACTCGCATAAACAGCACTAAATCCGTACTTCAATGATACCCAATTTAATCAATAAGAAATGACGTTATATTTTGCCGTGTTGGCATATTGTTCAATATGCTCTGCACTTGGATTACTCATATTTCCTGCTCTCAGAGAGACCATTCTAGATTTGATTAGAAGCGGTTATCTACGCATGACCAATAAAAGCAGCCAATACCAACAACATGCATACAACCAAACAGCTGCACTCAGCAACACCACGAGCACACTGAAACAACATAGCGTTAATTTTCTAAACAAACACAAGGGCTTAATTGCCATTGCCAGTTTATGTGCAATTCTACCACCCGTACTAGCATGGATAGCCAGCAGCAAAAACACACTAGATGGATTTGACGACACACAGATACGCGCATCAAATTATCAGGTAACCGAACTTTTACAAGGCGAACATTTGGTTCCACCTAGCGCCTTGCCACCAGAAATGTTTACCACTAAAGAAGTCACGCTCATCCGGCCCAGTCTGATTGACGCAAGTCGAAACTGGCAATTGTTAGATGATGACTTTGCTCAGCGATTATTACTAACCTTCAAAATCATGAAAGAGCGCTACGGATACGACATGACCATATTAGAAGGTTACCGTAGCCCAGAACGCCAAAACAAACTAGCCAGTATGGGAACCAACGTAACCAATGCCGCAGCATACCAAAGCTATCACCAGTTTGGACTTGCTGCTGACTGCGCTTTCCAACGTGATGGGAAATTAGTAATTACTGAAAAAGACCCGTGGGCGATGCATGGTTATCAACTCTATGGTGAAGTTGCAGAATCGTTAGGCTTACACTGGGGCGGGCGCTGGAAAATGATGGATTTTGGACATATTGAGCTTCATAAGCCCCATACCATAAGCCATACTTAATCACGCCTGCAAGATATAACAACGAAATTCAGAACCAACTGAACCAGCATAACAATTATCACAATAATGGAGAACATTAATGAGCCAACGTTTTATTGTAATAGGTGATCGTACATCACATGGCGGTACCGTTATAGAAGCATCAGGCAGCTCTTTTAGCGGCAACATTAAAATTGCTAGAGTGGGAGACAAAGTCACCTGCCCAAAAAAAGGACATGGCACATGTGCCATCGTATCAGGCGACCCCAGCGTCATAATCGATGGCATGCCCGTTGCACGGGATGGCGACAAAACCGCATGTGGTGCTGTGCTAATCGCCAGCCAAGGTGCAACAACCGTAGGCTAAAAACCGCTAACGCGGCCTGAATACACATGAAAAATATAAAAATACGAAGGGAAAAACCAATATGCAACCTTGGTTAAAACGAGCGCTGTTCGCGGCATTAGCAACCCTCGCAATTTGGTTACTCGTTATTGCATACTGGCGCACTAACATGCACATGCCATCAACTATTGATGTAGCAACCTATCTGGTCATCATGCCGCTCACACTGCTTTTGTCAATCTATATCATTAAACGTGCAGGTAATGGGCTACTCGCACTCACCACAAAAACCGAAAATCAGACTGTCAATACAAATGAAAACGCCGCCACTCTGAAAGCCCAAGCCGAAGAAGAAGCGGCGCGTTCTTGGACGGCACTTATTACCACTAGTGCCATACACACCCGATTTGGAACCACAGCCAGCGACATTATTGACGCAATCAAAAACAAGAAAACCAAATTTGAATTAGATACTCAATTAACCGATACAAATGGATACCCCGTGCTATCTGGGCGTATTGAAGATTTGGAAACGGATGATGCAGTCGCCCATTTCAAACAATTTATAAATTCGCAGGCACTCCCTGAGCAGCCATGGCATACAGAAGATCTACGCACCATCACCTTAGCTCATAACGTATGCCAAGATTTATCACAGGCACTATTATCCAACCCCAATTTAAACAAGCTAATTGTTAAAATTGATAACACAACCCCGAAAGCAAATATCCCCAATATATACTTGACCAGCATCCTACCGTCATCCTGGACAGAACAACAAAAACAACAAGTCCAATTATGGCTACTGAACATATTAAGCACCCAAGGACTACCCAGTAACAACGTAATATCACATCCATTGAACGCGTCAAATCCTGACGATCCACTATTATTAATCGATAGCATCAATGTTGAAATAAATCAACAACCTACACAAGGTCTACATATAATTATTGCCAGCCATTCACTTATTGGAGATCAATCCAACCTGGCAAACAATACAACACATCGAATTCCTGGTGAAGCCGCAGCAGGTTTAATATTGACCGACCCAAAATGGGCAGAAACACTGGCATTATCCAGTCCAGTTAAAATACACCGCATAGCCCAGTTAAACAGAGAAAAATCAGCTGATGAGGCAGGAAAAATAAATCCTGAAACCTTAATAAAGACAATAGAAAATGCAATAGCAATTGCAAACATAGACCAAGCAGCAGTTAAGACGATAACAGCAGATTCAGACGACCGTCCTACAAGAATCGGGGAACTATACGAAGCAATAAACACCAGCACAACGGACATAGAGCCAACCGAAAACTGCTTCCAAATCGCCTATCACTGCGGCGAGACCGGAAGCGTATCAACACTATTAGCCGTCATCTCTGCAGCCGATCAAGTGCAAAAAAATGAACAAGCCGCTTTATGTCTATGTAATAATGACAGCCTTAAACGGTCAGCAATAGTTATAAATATTACATAGTCTGACCAACACAAAATACTAATAAGCAATACATAACAATACTTACACCTAACAAATACCAAAACAAACCAACACAATCATGAACAGAATAATACAGTTTTTAACTGACACAAAAACCCTCGTCGTCATCGGATTTATTGCAATTGCTGGATTCTTGTTTCTTGGAGCGCAATTTTTTGAAATCGCCGCCAAATGGATAATTGCAATTGTCATTATCGTGCTTATCATCTGGGGCGCTTTCTGGTTTTATAAACGCTGGCAAGCCAAACGCTCCTCTGCACAGCTGGGTGACATACTTGAAAGTCAGGCCAACAAGGCTGCATCAAAGGCGCAATCCAGCCGACATGATGAAATCGACATTATCCGCAAGCGCATGGTGGAAGCCATCAGCACCATCAAATCATCCAAACTCGGTATCACATCAGGCTCATCTGCTTTATACGAACTCCCCTGGTACATGATCATTGGCAACCCTGCTGCTGGCAAAAGCTCTGCAATTGCCAATTCAGGCCTGCAATTTCCGTTTGCTGACAAAGATGGAAATATTATTCAAGGCATAGGCGGAACCCGAAATTGCGACTGGTTCTTCACTACTGACGGCATTCTGCTCGACACCGCAGGTCGCTATGCGGTACATGAAGAAGACCGAGAAGAATGGTTTGGATTCCTGGGACTATTAAAAAAATATCGTAAACGCGCACCCATCAACGGCATCATCATCGCAGTCAGCATCGCTGAATTAACCGGCAATCGACCAGAATTCGGCATTAATCTGGCCAAAAATTTACGTCAACGGGTACAAGAACTCACTGAACGACTGGAAGTTTTCGCACCTGTCTACATCATGTTCACCAAAGTGGATTTGATTGCTGGCTTTAATGAATTCTTTCGCGACATGGACAGCGAAGAAGTTTCTCGCGTTTGGGGTGCCACACAAGTCTATAACCCCAACACTAAAAATCAGGATATTTTGGCATTTTTTGACGAACGTTTTGACGAATTGTATGACGGTCTGAAAAACCTTAGCCTGGCTAACATGTCCATGCACCATGGCGCCGACATGCCACCAGGATTACTCACATTCCCACTTGAATTTGCCGCGATTAAAACCTCACTTCGCGCATTTATTCTCACACTATTTGAGGACAATCCTTACCAATTCCGCCCCGTATTCCGCGGCTTCTATTTCACCAGTGCATTACAAGAAGGCATGTCCTTAGGCGCCTCTAGCGAACGCGTCGCAGATCGTTTTGATTTAAGCTTAAGACCACAAGCGCAAACCGCCATACATTCAAGGAACGGCTTTTTCCTGCTCAACCTTTTCCGCAAAGTCATCTTTGCTGACAAAGGACTCGTAGCCCAATATGCCAACAAAAACAAACTGAAATTACGCTATGCAACATTTCTGCTTGCGACACTCACACTGGGCGTAGCACTTGCTGGTTGGAGCTGGTCATACCAGGCCAATATCCAGCTCATCAATAATATACAAGCAGATATGAATCAAGCCATAAGGCTACAAGACCAGCATTCCGATTTGCAATCACGATTAGATGCGTTGCAACTACTCCAGGACCGTATTGACCAACTTAAAAAATACCACACCGACCATCCACTAAGTCTGAGTTTTGGGCTGTACCAAGGCGACTTGCTCGAACGCAAACTTAAAGAAGAGTATTTTTCAGGTGTACGCGAAGTCATGCTTAAACCTGTCGCCAATAATCTGGAATCGTATTTAAGCGAAATGAACAACAATGCCGACAAACTCGGTACAGACACTACACCCACCAATCCAGCGACTACTTTAACCAACACCATTAGTGAAACTCGCTACCAGGACGCTTCCACCACAAAAATAGAAGACGCCTATAACGCGCTGAAAACTTACATCATGCTTGGTGACCGCAGTCACGCTGAAGCTGGGCATTTAAATGATCAAATCACACGCTTCTGGCGCGGTTGGCTGGAAAGCAACCGAGGACAAATGCCAAGAGAGGAAATGATACGTAGCGCTGAAAATATTTTAAATTTCTACCTGGCAGAAATCAATGATCCTTCATGGCCAACCATAGAACCTAAACTGGCGCTAGTTGATCAATCGCGGGAGTCACTTCGTAAAGTCGTACATGGCATGCCTGCCCGCGAACGTATCTACGCCGACATAAAAGCGCGCGCAGCCACTCGTTACACATCCATGACGGTAGGTCGCATTATCGGCGATCAAGACAAAGCCATTATGGCTGGCAGCTATGTTATCCCAGGCACATTTACCCGTGAGGCATGGGAAGGTTACATCCAGGGTGCATTCAAGGATGCTGCCAACAAACAATTACAAAGCACCGATTGGGTACTAAAAACCAGCTCATCAGATGACTTAACGCTAGAAGGCAGCCCAGAACAAATACAAAAATCTCTAACCGACCAATACAAAGCCGAATATGCACTAGCCTGGCAAAAATTCCTGCAGGGCGTAGTCATTTCAGATTTAGGCAACTTTGATCAGGCTGTCGTCGCCATGAACCGACTGGGTGATCCACAAAACTCACCAGTCAACAAAATCATGACCACGGTATACCAGCAAACTTCATGGGATAACCCATCCTTAGTCAACGCCGGATTGAAACAGGCGCAAAGCGGGTTCATCAACTGGTTCAAAACAACCATTTTGCGACAAGCCCCAAGTCAACTGGACGTGAACTTGAATATCAATGCAACAGCCAGCGACATTCCTATGGGACCTGTAGGTCAACGGTTTGCAAGCATAGCCAAATTGGTCATCGCCAGAGATCAGAATCAGTCACTGATGAATGGCTATATGAGCATATTGTCAAAACTACGTAGCCGTTTTAACCAGATACATAACCAAGGTGACGTAGGCCCTGGCACACATCAGCTCATGCAGCAAACACTGGATGGCAGCGGTTCAGAATTGGCAGACGGACTGAAATACGTAGATGAACAAATGCTACAGGGCATCAGTGACGAACAAAAACAGACCCTGCGCCCACTACTGGTCAGACCGCTGATACAAGCGTTTGCAGCAATCATTCGTCCAACAGAAGTCGACCTCAACAAAACCTGGATAGCGCAAGTTTATCAGCCATTCCAATCAAATTTGGCAAGCAAATATCCATTTGCACCGAGTGCACATATCGAAGCATCCGGTCAGGAAATAGGCCAGATATTTGGTTCCGATGGCAGCTTAGCCAAATTCTTCAATACTGACATGGCATCACTCATCGTCCGTCGGGGTGATACTGTAAGTGCACGCACTTGGGCAGATTTGGGCATACACCTGTCACCACAAGCAACCAACAGCTTTGCTAGCTGGGTCGCACCAGTTAGTGCTGGCGGCGTAGCGACGGGTAGCAGTGCGGGAGCTGAGGCACAAACCATATTCCAAATCCAACCATTGCCCGCAACTGGTGTGCTGGAATACACCATAGAAATAGACGGCCAACAATTACGCTACCGCAATACTCAAGCGGGCTGGAGCAATTTCGTCTGGCCAAACGCACAAGGCACACCTGGCGCACGTATAGTCGCCGTCACCTTTGATGGACGCAGTATCGAAGTCGTCAACGAACCAGGCCGATTTGGCTTGGAGCGATTACTCAGTAGCGCTACCCGCAAGCGTAAAGATGATGGGGTATTTGAATTAAGCTGGGTTAATGGCGGCACTACGGTCGCAGTCAACCTGAAACTAATCAGCAGCCCACAAGCAACCACAGCAACCCCATCAGGCACCTCAAGTACCGGTTACCGGGGCATGACCTTGCCGCAAAACATAACAGAAGCAGTACCTGACGTTAATCAAAATACCCCAACAACCCCATCGACGCCAGCGGGAGCCCAACTATGAGCCACCCGAACGACTTTGTCAGCATAGGGTATTTTGGTAAGGTTCCCACTCGCGGCGATTTCATCAAAGCCACGGACAACCCTAATCTGATAACCTTGATAGACGAATGGCTGACACGAGCCATGGAATTATTCAGCGCAGAACCGCGCTGGAAAAGCATCTATGACCATATAGCACCTATGCAGTTTGCAATTCTGGCAACACGTAACCAGCATGCACTAGCCGGGCATCTCATAGCAAGTCGCGATCAAGCCGACAGACGCTTCCCCTTTGTCAGCTTTGGCGCCTTTCAAATTGGACAACCCAGCGAACTGCTGCCCTACACACCATTGATGCTAGGTCGTTTATGGAGCCGCCTGGAAATTCAAACCAATCAGGTTATGCAAGCCGAAGATGCCAGTAGCGCACTGCAACAGCTTTGCACCAATGACATCCTGCTCGATTTCAGCGCTGCCAACCATGCAGTTACTCTGGATGAGTTCATGGCCAGCAATACCTTAAACACATTGCATGAAATGCTAACCGCTGGCGGTTATCAAGGCGATGTGCGTCAAATCATCCTCGCCCTCGGCTTACTTTTACACCCAGTCATGGCGAGTGGTGCAAGCCGCCTGGACAAAAGCTTGGTACTTCCTCTACCCCGAGACATACAACAGCGTTACCTGATCGCAGCCTTATGGATGAAGATTATCACTCCATTCCTGCTCAAGGCAGATTTTGAGCTCACCCTGCTCATCACACGTCTGGATAATCAACGCCAAGTGCTTATTATCGGATTTGACGGTGCATCACCGCGCACATTACAAGCCACCATGGACCCTCCAGCGGGAACCGGACACCACATCGGATTTGAAGAAACCAGCTGGGTTGAAGGTGCGATTAGCGCAGATTATCGTCTCGAACGTCTCTCCAGCTACCTTGCCCAGCCCAGTTTACAACTCGATACCGCTGTCTCTCATTTCAAAGAAATATTTCTAGGATAAACACCCCATGCGTCACTATTGGATACCCCTTGTTGGATTACTTTATTCATTGCCCCTGCTGGCAGACACCAACTTGCCCCAGCCACCTATCGTTGTATCAGGTACCGTACCCGACGAAGCCACTCACGCGAAACTAGTGGCACGCGTTCGTGAGCTGTATGGTGCAGACCGCGTGGTTGACGAAATGGTTATCGGCAAAGTCACCCTGCCCCCAAACTGGACTGAGCACCTGAATCGTCTGCTAGACCCCAGCTTACGTCAGATCAGCCATGGACAGCTCAAAGTTGAAGGCAACCTAATTAGTGTACGCGGCGAAGTTGCTAACGAAGCATTACGCCAACAAATTGCCAGCGACATGGCAACTCGCCTCAATCCCACATACACCATACACAATGGCCTGCAAGTCGCAGCTCAAGATCAAAGCCTGGTGGACAATGCGCTCGCCAACCGCAATATCGAATTTGAAAGTGGCTCAGCCAACCTCACCGAGTCAGGCAAAAACATACTCAACACCATCGCAACCGTACTCATCAAATTACAAAATAAGCATGTTGATATAACAGGCTATACCGACAATCAAGGTATACGACTTAGCAACATCAACCTTTCACAGGCACGTGCAAACGCAGTTAAGGCGTACCTGGTAGAACGTCAAGTCCAACCAGACAATATAAACACCTATGGCCTAGGCCCCGACCAGCCTATTGCCACCAATGACACCGCTGAAGGCCGTGCGCGTAATCGCCGCATCGAATTTCGCGTAGTTCAATAAATCAAGGAAACCCTCATGTGGCAAGCCATCACCCTGCTCAAACCCATCAGCCCAGAACAGCCTTCAGGTAGCGACCTGTCATTTTCCAGAGACTTTGATGCCATTGCCGAAGCCCGCCGTTTTGACGACCCAAGTATAGAACAAGGCGAATGGCAAACCGACCTCAAAGAGGCCAATTGGAGTGAAGTCATCAAACTGACCTCCATCCTGCTTGAACAACAAAGCAAGGACTTAAGACTGGCCGTGTGGTTAAGTGAAGCCAGCACTTACCAGCATGGTTTCGCAGGACTCGCACAAGGCTGTGAATTAATCGCGGGTCTATGCGAACAATTCTGGGAAACACTTTACCCTGAAGCCGAAGATGGCGATCAGGAACGACGCACGGGCAACATCAGCTGGATAGTCAAACGCGCCGAACAACTGATACGCACCATCCCGCTAACCGAAGGTCGTGGAACTTCCTACAGCTATGCCGACATACTGGATGCCCGTAACCGCGCACAACACAACACCCCACGAACTGACAACAGCCAACCTATAGTCACCCAGGACATCATAGAACAGGCCAGACGCAAAAGCAGTTACAGCTTTTATCAGCAACTACTCAGCGATGCCCAACAATGTACAGCAGCTATCAATCATTTGCAAACAGCTGTTGATGCACGCCTTGGCATGGAAGGTCCTGGCTTTGCAGCACTACGACAAAGTCTGGACGACGTCATGCATACCCTGAACCGTTTCGCCAACGACCAAGGTGTTAGCAATCAAAAAATCATCACGACTGAAATAGGTGAACCTATGCCTGAAACCCCGACTCCACCAACGCGAGCCGGCATCAACAGCCGCGCCCAGGCAATTTCACAACTACGCGAAGTTGCCCGCTATTTCCGCGAAACCGAGCCACACAGCCCAGTTGCTTATCTTGCCGACAAGGCCGCGCAATGGGGCAACCTGCCTTTGGACGAATGGCTACGCACTGTTATCAAAGACAAAGCCTCACTATCTCACATTGAAGAACTACTGGGTTTGGACAGCCAAACCGATACTGAAGCACGTTAAATACTGACTATATGCTCACCGATTAATCATATCTGCCCAATTTTAACCATGACCAAACCAAGTTTACAGCCCAGCTTATTAGATAATACCGACACCTATCAAGCAAAAAAAACGGGCCCCAGTTTATTGGCAAGCTTAAGCAACAGCACCACCCCACCACCCCCAAAAAAGCGTAGTCACGCCTGGCTTTGGTTTGTACTGCTACCGCTCATACTTATCAGTATGGTTGTTGCTGCCGCAATCATAATAACTGACCGTGTCACTACCCCAGCTAGCACCAACACCCCTGTCAATACCAAACCTGCTGCTGCGCCCGCTGTCGCAGCCAAGCCTGAACCAGCACCGATTCAGGCAGCCACTATTATCAATGACGCAGTCACCAACAATCCGCATGACCGCCTCACTAATGCGCTGGCAGGACCACAAACTATCTCATCCACGGCACCAACAACTCAGACTGTACCTACAAAAATGATGGCCGCAAATCCTGCGTCTTCAGCACCAATAAAATCCACCATCTCACCAGCAGCGACAAAAACGGCTATGGACAAAAGACACGATAACGAGCCAGACGACAGAGATGTTAAATTGCTAACCGCTTTGGTCGCCAGCAGCCCTATCGCCAGAGAAGAGCCTGCAAAAGCCCATCCATCCAAAACCAAACACAACACAACTAAAACACAACCCGCGCCTAAAGACGACAGCCGTGACGTCGTCGAACGCAGACCCGGGGATAGCACTGCCAGCCTGTTAGCTCGCTGTAAAAAGCTGGGCATGATAGAAGGCGAGCTATGCCGCTGGCGCATCTGTTCCGATCGCTGGGATACCGACCCCGTATGCAAAGTCAATGCGCACGTCAAATCCAGCACGCCTGATAATCCTGCACAGTAACCATCATGACCAACTTTACTGACTCCATCACCCTAGACAGTCTGCTTGCATTGGCTGGATACAGCAGCGACACCCGGCTTTATGAATTCACCTTTGCCAATACAGATGAACTCACCCCCTGGCTAGACAACAACGGCCTGCTCGTTGCCGCATTCAGCAGCAATGACAGCCTGCACCAGGTGCCCTACACCGACATCCTCGTCCTCTCACGCCGCCCAGACCTGCCCCTGCAACTAGTCACAGGCCGCGCCGCCACCCTGCACATCAGCCTAGCCAACGCCAGCCGCACTCACCTCAACGGCTACATCACCGACATCCAGCAACTAGGCAGCGACGGTGGCGTAACCCGCTACCAGCTGCGTTTGTCCCCCTGGCTGGATGACCTACGCCATGTCACCCATAGCCGGGTCTGGCAGGAGCAGTCGGTGCAGGCTATCGTCGATAGTGTATTTGCTGATTATGCCCCGCGTGCCTACTGGCACTGGAGCAATGATGCGTTGTCGCTGTTGTCTGCTCTGCCAGTGCGTAGCTACTGTGTGCAGTATCGTGAATCGGATCTGGATTTTGTGGGTCGGTTGCTCGCTGAGGATGGCTTGAGCTGGCGAGTGGATCAGGATGACGTGGATGCACCTGATGGGCATACGCTGGTATTGTTTGCCGACAGTACGCAAGTCAGTGCATGTTCGCCTGTGCCATTTGCGTCGGTGTTGCCTTTTGCGGGTACAGGCTCTCAGCAGCAGGCGGATAGTATTACGGCATTATCTTCTGCTCACCGGTTGATACCGGCACGGGTGACGCTGGCGAGTTTTGATGATAAGGCGAAGTCGGTGGTGGCAGGTTCGGTGCCGACGCAGCTGGCTATCGGTGACGCACAGTTCCAGCAGTTGCCGCCGATAGAGCATTATGACTATGCGGGGATGGTTGCCTTTAGTCAGGCGGATGAGGCACAACGCCATGCGCTGGTGATGATGCAGGCGCTGGAGGCACGCCAGCAGATTTGGTCGGGTTTGAGTACGGTGCGCAGTCTGCGGGCGGGGTTGCAGTTTGGCATAGACGGGCATCCACGGGTGGGGGTGCCAGGTACACCGGATAGCTGGGTGAGTACGCAGGTGATGCAGGTGGGGATTAATAATTTACCTTATGCAGCGCATGCCTCTGGCAATGAGCTGGTGCCGTCTTTGACGGACTGGCTGGCGGCGCTGTTAGCGCTGCCTGACAGCGCAGACACCGAGCCCAACAGGGCATGGCAGCGCGACCAGGCGGATCTGCTCGCTGCCCCGCTTGACCAGCAGGCGCGTACTGACTTAGTGGCAACAGCGCAACGGCTGGGTTATGCCAATGCCTTTATCGCGCTGCCTACCAACCGCCCTTGGCGGCCCTGGCAGTCGCGGCAGTTGCATGCGGTGCCCACCAGCATGGGCAGTCAGACTGCGCGGGTGGTGGGGTTTGATGGTGGTGCTGATCGTTATGCTAGCAGCGATGCATCGGGCAGCGCCCCTGCCCTGTTGGGCAACGATGAGATTTGTTGTGATGCGTTGGGGCGGGTGCGGATACGGTTCCAGTGGCAAGATGCACTGGACCAGACTGGCAGCCGTGCCAGTTGCTGGGTACGCGTCGCCCAGCGCAGTGCAGGGGGCGGCATGGGCAGTCAGTTCCTGCCGCGTATCGGGCAAGAAGTCCAGGTGCAGTTCATGGAGGGCGACATCAATCGCCCGGTGATAGTGGGTGCGCTGTACTTTGGTCAGGGTGAGGCCGGTGTACCGGCAACCCCTGCGGGATCGTTGGTGGATGCGGATACCAGTGCGTTAAGTCAGGCAACCGATCACAGTGTGTCGGCTCAGAGTAATTTGACCGCTGGCTATGCGCCTGCCTGGCATGGTGCGGGGGTGGGTGCGGATGCGCATAATAATGCTGCTGCGCAGTTTGGTATCCGTAGTCAGGAATACAGTGGGTCGGGTTATAACCAGCTGGTGTTTGATGACAGTGATGGTGCGGGTCGGATACAGTTGAAGACAACGCAATCAGGGACAGAGTTGAATCTGGGGCATCTGCTGCATACGGCAGATAACTATCGGGGCAGTTTCCGTGGCAATGGCATTGAGCTGCGTACGGATGCCTGGGGGGCGTTGCGTGCAGGGTCGGGCTGGCTGGTGTCGAGTTATGGGGTGAGCCATAGTGCGAGTCAACGCCAAACAGCTGGGGATGTGCCTGCGGGGTATGGGTTGTTGAATACGGCTAATCGTCTCGGGGCGAGTCTGAGTCAGTTGGCGGATAGTCATTTGAGTGTGGGTATCGCGGCACTCAAGGGCAGTAACAAAGCCAACGCCAGTTATCTGAATGACGAGGCGGCACCCATACCAGCATTGGGCAAGGTGATGCAGGGGATGGTGGATAGTAGTGAGGTGGATGCGGCTTATGGGGATGCGGCAGCGCAGAACACACAGCCAACCGATCAGCACTTGCCCCACCATACCGATCCTGTCATCAGCATCATGGCCAAGAATGATTTGAGCCTGACGGCACGGCAAAGTGTGCAGTTGCATGCAGGCGAAACGCTGAACATCCTCAATGCGGCAGATAGTCAGTTCACGACGGGTGGGGTGTTCCGTGTTCACAGTGGGCAGGCGATAGGCTTGACGGCTGGGGGATTGAAACAGAATGGGATTGCTGGGATGCAGTTGATTGCGGCACAAGGCGATACGACGATACAGGCGCATAACGACATCATCAGTTTAAAAGCTAAAAATAATCTGGATATGAAGAGTGCGCAGGCGAGTATCGATTTCGCTGCGGCGACCGACATTACGCTGCGTACCGCGGGTGGGGCTTTGATCAAGATTGCTGGCGGGAATATTACGGTGCAGTGCCCGGGTAAGATACTGGTGCAGGCGGGACAGAAGAGCTTTACGGGGGGGACGAGTTTGAGCTGGCCGTTGCCGCAATGGTCAAAATCCGATTTGCAATTACCATGTGCGCAAGCAGCTGCGGCGAGCGGAAGCGCATTTGTGAAGTTGACATAAAACAATGGCTAAACCAGTTCTACAACAATTGAGCAATCAGGCTGCATTGGAAGCCTTGCTGGTATCCCTATTGCAGACAGAATCCAAAGAGGCGATGAAACCCATGCAGCTTTTTGGGTTGATTGATGCCAGCCAAGCCGACATATTGACTAGCTTGCTTAAAGATTTGGCACCTTATCGTATTAATCAACAGCCACCATTAAATATATACGACGATCTTGAAGCCCCTGAGATGGTTGCCATTGGTATGCGATTAATCAGTTTGCAAGCAACCAGCAAAGCCATTGCAGCGGCATGTAATGCCGCATTTACCTCGTTGAGTTTAAGTCTGCTAGTCAGTACATCCGAGCATGAACTGGCAACACACTTACGCCAATTAAGGGAAATAGTGTTGCCAGATGGCATGCGTGCATTATTCCGTTATCAGGATACGCGCGTCGCTACCGCGCTAATGCCGCTGCTAAAACCCGAACAGGCGGTGAGCTTGCTGGGCGCAGCAACAGCATGGTTCGTACCGCATGTTTGCGGGCAAGCCTATGGTTGGCAATATGCTGATGCTCACAGCCAACCAAAACACACACAATTGAAACTGAACGACAAACAGATGACAGCGCTGGATGATGCGTTGTTTGTGCATACCGTTGAGCAACAAGCGAATGAGACAGATACGACATTATTGGCAGGCAAGACCCCTTGCGCCATCACAACGCTACTGCAACAACGAATAACACAGGGGAGCGCCATCGGCTTGAAAAGCAAACCCGATCTGGCATTATTTGCGATACTGAGTTTGCAGTTACCGCAAGGGTTTGAAACCAGACCGCCCTTTGCAGAAGCCATTGCGCGTGTCGTAAAAGGACTGGTTTCACTTCCCACAGCATTAAATCAAATCACAACCAGCCAATGGCAAATGCTGGACAATAAATAACGAAAAATGGAGAAACGTATGCATTTTAATAAAGGGCAATTCACAGGACACAGCTTCATGCTGCTTTGCCTGTTGCTGTTAAGCGTTTTTACTTTAACGGCATGCAAGCCCAAAAATCCAGAGATGGTAGGCGGGCTGAGTGTGGAGGTGTTGAATTATTCACAGGAAGCGATTGATTATGTAAAAATTAATGGGAACATCGTGAGGAATGGTGCAGATGCCGCAAAAATCGGTGGCGCGATGGGTGGCGGCAGCTCTTGTTGTAGTGGCGAGATTTCTAGTATTAAGCCTACTGCAAATGTGACTGTGGAATCAGTGAGATTTGCCAATGGTAAAAGCGGTGATGTGATTATCGAAACCTACACCACCCAAGCCGTAGTTGAGCTGCCTTTTCCTGATTCTATGGGTACGTTGGTTGTGCACATTTTACCCGGTAGAAAAGTCGTTCTCGAAGTTGCACCTGGGCCATCTCGACCACGACAAGACTTAATGGATGCACAAATTAAAGCGCTAGGCTTAACAAAAGTAGAAACAGATTCCAGTTATATGCGAAGTGAACGACCAAAATATACCGGTTATTACAAACCAGATTAAGCGAGATAAATCATGACTGACGCCATCACTCCCAAAGCCAACTCTGTAGAAAACATGGTGAAACGAACCATTGCCAAAACCAATGGGACATCAACCCACCCCGCCTGTCCAGTTTGTCATATCAAGCTATGGATTAGCCTGTTTTTTGATGGCACAGGCAATCATAAGGATATGGATTTCCCATCACACCATTCAAACATAGGTGCGTTGTTTGATGCACATGTGAATGACCCCAAAAATGGTGTAATACCGTTATATTACGAAGGACTTGGCCGACCCTTTGAATTCAAGGATAGCTATGAAGAAGTTAAATATACGAGCGGCGCTTATACAACGCCAACTTATGCAATAGAGGGCTATAAGGAAGACTCTGACAGAGCATCAGGTAAAGGGTTTGCATTAGGCATACAGCAACGATTAGAAAAAGCCTTATATGAATTTGCATATCAGGTCGAAGACTGGCGCAAATCGCGCCGCGTTGATGAAATCAATCTGGCTGTATTCGGCTTCAGTCGCGGCGCGACCGAAGCGCGTGCCTTTCTGCACTGGCTCAAGAGTTATAGCAAGGTCAAGAATGAAGGCAGCCGCCTCAGTTATGACGGTATTCCGCTGAACGTGAAGTTTCTGGGAATTTTCGATACGGTTGAATCCGTGGGTAATGCTGGCGAGAATACGGAAACCGACCTCATCAAAACTAAAATCCCCGCGTTTGTTGAAAAGTGCACTCACATCGTCGCCGCGCACGAACTGCGCCATGCCTTCCCGCTTACTATTGGTGACGGCAATGTCAGGCATGTGGTTTACCCTGGTGCACACTCGGATGTAGGCGGCGGATACACACCCACCGAACAGGGACGACAAAATAAACTGGCGCGAATAGCCTTGCTGCAAATGCTGGATGAAGCCAGAGGGGCAGGACTGAAAATGCTGTCTGTCGGTGAAATGAAAGCGCATCAACAATGGAGCACCAAATATAAACAAAGTTTCGACGTCCCCGCTGAAGCCGCCGCTGCCTTGAGCAGCTACATGGCCGAAGTCAAACCTGCCGGGTCTGTCCCCCAGCATTTTACGGCGCACATGAAGGCTTATTGGGCGTGGATAGATTCAGGCCATGCCATTGCCGATCTCAATCAAAAGCAGAAAACAGCAACTGGAGATAATGTCGAATGTTTTAAAACCATGCACGTGCTTTTAGAAAACTTAGCACGCACCCCAGCTGGGCGCGGATCAAGCACTACGAGCAGCATTTCCGTTAGCCCACCAGTGGCAGACTTGTTTTCCAATTACATACATGATTCATTTGAGGGCTTTTCAGCAACTGGCGGAACGCTTCAGACGGATATAACCGTAGCCGATTACTACCATGTACGAACCATTAAACAACCTTCATAACATCACATAGAGCCAAATTTTTATGACTACACAAAATCAACAATCAACAGGTGGAAAAATACTCGGTGCCGCGCTTTTTTTCTTAGGCTTGGTGCCTTCTCTATTATTGGGTGATGGTGTCATGGGCTGGTTTGGTCTTACCAGTGTTGGCGCGATGTATATGGGTATGTATGTAGCCATCCTCACTACGCCGATAGGCATAATTCTATTACTCTTGTTCATTATCCGCCCAACAAAGGAGCCCGAAAAGATATTTCTCAAAAAACTCATTACAGACTTATGCCTAGGCTTTTTACTAGCAAATACTATTTTCCTTACGATGTTTTTTAATTCATACGTCGACAGCTCTGTTAATCAATGGCACTAATAAAAACCCAAAATCCGCGCAGCCACCCTGCACATCAACCTAGCCAACGCCAGCCGCACTCACCTCAACGGCCACATCATAGACATCCAGCAACTAGGCAGTGACACTGCCCAGCGTCTGGGTTATGCCAATGCGTTTATCGCATTACCTGCCAACCGCCCATGGCGACCCTGGCAGTCACGGCATTTGCATATGTTGCCAACAGGCATGGGCAGTCAGACTGCACGGGTGGTGGGGTTTGATGGGGCTGATGATGCTGGGAATAATACGGCTGCTGGCAGTGATGCATCTGGCAGCACCCCTGCCCTGTTGGGCAACGATGAGATTTGTTGTGATGCGTTGGGGCGGGTGCGGATACGGTTCCAGTGGCAAGATGCACTGGACCAGACTGGCAGCCGTGCCAGTTGCTGGGTACGCGTCGCCCAGCGCAGTGCAGGGGGCGGCATGGGCAGTCAGTTCCTGCCGCGTATCGGGCAAGAAGTCCAGGTGCAGTTCATGGAGGGCGACATCAATCGCCCGGTGATAGTGGGTGCGCTGTACTTTGGTCAGGGTGAGGCCGGTGTACCGGCAACCCCTGCGGGATCGTTGGTGGATGCGGATACCAGTGCGTTAAGTCAGGCAACCGATCACAGTGTGTCGGCTCAGAGTAATTTGACCGCTGGCTATGCGCCTGCCTGGCATGGTGCGGGGGTGGGTGCGGATGCGCATAACAACGCTGCTGCGCAGTTTGGTATCCGTAGTCAGGAATACAGTGGGTCGGGTTATAACCAGCTGGTGTTTGATGACAGTGATGGTGCGGGTCGGATACAGTTGAAGACAACACAATCAGGGACAGAGTTGAATCTGGGGCATCTGCTGCATACGGCAGATAACTATCGGGGCAGTTTCCGTGGTAATGGCATAGAGCTGCGTACCGATGCCTGGGGGGCGTTGCGTGCAGGGTCGGGCTGGCTGGTGTCGAGTTATGGGGTGAGCCACAGTGCGAGTCAACGTCAAACCGCTGGGGATGTGCCTGCGGGCTATGGGTTGTTGAATACGGCCAATACGCTCGGGGCAACTCTGAGTCAGTTGGCGGACAGTCATTTGAGTGTGGGTATTGCGGCGCTCAAGGGCAGTAGCAAAGCCAACGCCAGTTATCTGAATGAGCAGGCGGCGCCCATACCTGCCTTGGGCAAGGTGTTGCAGGGGATGGTGGATAGTAGTGAGGTGGATGCGGCTTATGGGGATGCGGCAGCGCAGAACACGCAGGCAGATGACCAGCACTTGCCCCACCATACTGATCCAGTGATCAGTGTGATTGCGAAGAACGATTTGAGTATGACGGCCAGGCAAGATGTGCAATTCAACACAGGTGAGACGTTGAATGTGCTGAATGCGGCAGATAGTCAGTTCACCACGGGTGGGGTGTTCCGTGTTCACAGTGGGCAGGCGATAGGCTTGACGGCTGGGGGGTTGAAGCAGAACACAACGGCAGGAATGCAGTTGATTGCGGCACAAGGCGATACGACGATACAGGCGCATAACGATATGATTAGTTTAAAAGCTAAAAACAATCTGGATATGAAGAGTGCGCAGGCGAGTATTGACTTTGCAGCGGCTACCAACATTACGCTGCGGACTGCGGGGGGTGCTTCGATCAAGATTGCTGGCGGCAATATTACGGTGCAGTGCCCGGGGAAGATATTGGTGCAGGCTGGGCAGAAGGGCTTTACGGGCGGGACGAGTTTGAGTCGTGAAATGAATACCTGGCCTAGCGTGAAATGCGATGAAGAGTTTGTACTGAAACTACCCAGCGGTAAATTAGCCGCCAACCGTAAATTTGAGATTACACGTGCAGATGGCACAAAAATAAAGGGGGTTAGTGATGCCCAAGGGAAAACGGGGCTACAAAAAGGGCTGGTAATTGAGCAGCTTGCTATTAAAATTTTACCAAAGAATGCTTAAATCATGAGCCAAGAAAAACTACGTGCAGTGACCATGCTTTACGATGACAAAGGTTTTCCTCTGGGCATGTCCCACCTGTCACCTACAGAAAATACCACACGCGCAGCATGCATTGTCCCACCTGAGAAAGTATTACCAGTGGTCTTTGTGCCTGGCATTATGGGTTCAAATCTTAAACTGAAGCAACCAGTCAAAGGTTTCAATGGTGGTGCAGATATATCATGGCGACCCGATGATGCGTGGTACACGGCTAAGGTGTTCGCGAAACTCGATCCAGCGATGCGCCGCTTGATTCTTGATCCAGAAAACACCGAGCTAGACGAGCGTGCCAACATACCTGACAGCAAGCTACCCATCTTCAAAGCCGTGGATAAAAAGACCCGTGAAAACTGGAAAAAAGAATATGCCCGGCGTGGCTGGGGTACGGTGATGCTCAGCAGTTATGGTGAAATACTGTACAGTCTGGAACTCAATCTCAACAGTATTTATGATGATGAGCACAAAGTATCCAGCTACTGGCAGGACAGCATACTAGAAATCAAATCGGCAGCCAGTGGTGAGGGTAACAACCCGCACCCATGGGGTGAAATGACGGGATTCGAAGCACTGAGCGAATCCGATTTGAAAGAAAAAGTAGGCGACGAATACTGGTTTCCTGTGCATGCAGCAGGCTACAACTGGCTGCGCTCAAATGAGGAAGCAGGCAAGGACCTCGCGCAAAGAGTCCAGAAAATCATCAGTCATTATCGCGACCTCGGCTTTCCTTGTGAAAAAGCCATCATAGTCACGCACTCCATGGGCGGACTGGCGGCACGTGCCGCTTGCCATGCCGATATGGGCAACGCTGAGGCCTATATTGCAGGTGTAGTACATGGTGAACAACCAGCGATCGGCGCAGCCGCCGCCTACAAGCGCATGCACTCAGGTTTTGAAGCTGGTTTTAGTCTCAAGAATGCGATCATTGCCCGTGCATTAGGCTGGTCAGGCAGGGAAGTCACCGCATGTCTTGCTAATGCGCCAGGTGGTCTGGAATTATTACCTACCAAATTATACCCATCAGGCTGGCTGCAAGTGCAATCTGATACTAAAATTGAAATGCAATTGCCAGTAGCCAATCCTTATGCGGAAATCTATGCGGAAAAGGATAAATGGTGGCGATTGATGACACCTGAGTGGATTAGCCCAAGTAACACGCCAAGTGCACCAGAAGATTTGGATGATATATGGAAAAAATATATAACGCGGCTAATCTCTGTCGAAAAATTCCATGACAAGCTCAGTGATTATTACCATCCCGTCACTCACGCCCACTATGGCGCAGATGACAAACACTCAGCCTGGACGACCTTTACCTGGAAATTGAGTGGTTATGCCGCAGAGAGAGCCCATTTCTCCACCAATGTGCTCACTGCCCCACCTGCCAGTAGCAATGCGCTGGGCAAGATCAGCATTACGTCAGACGGGGTTGAAATGGACTTTGAGATGAGACCACCCGACAAGCCTGGTGATGGCACCGTACCCGAGGTTTCAGGAGCAGCCTCAGCATCCAAGGCAAAATTCGCCGCCAAAATGAGGGGTTACGACCATCAGGGCAGTTATCAAAATCAACATGTTAAGGACGTGACTACCTACAGCATAGTCCGTATTGCCAAAGATATTTAAGATGAATAAACCCAAACATAGCAGATGGCACTTTATCGGCATCCTCTTTGCCGTTGCCCTAAGCAGCTGCACCCTCAACAGCACTCCAACTCATGCAGGTGAAAACAAAATGACTGAACTGACTAAAAACATGCAACCCGTTTGTGTAGGCCGATTTGTAATAGCAATCCCAACCGTGGCAAGAATCAAGGGGTGGGATCAAAATGTTGATCGCACGAAAATCGAGATAATTACACCGCCTAGCACTAATAAACGGGCTTTCGATACCAAAACTGATCAACAGATAGCGGCGTTAAAGACTTCACCAAGCGTGACGGATGGCTATTCATTTAAGGATAAAACCCAATTGACACAGGACAGTAATTTGCTTACTTCCTATAACGATTCTGGTACGAGATATGCATCTGGCGGCATTCTATATAATCTTGATGCATTTTTTTGGCAACCTGCGTTAGAAATTAAGTTTCATACGAGTACTACAGATAAGTACCTAGAAACAGGAGTTGCACGCATAACCAATGTAGTGAAAAGCTTCGCTCCCATACCGACTACAGAAATCAACAATCTCCCCGCTGGCTTATGTATAGAAAAAGGGATGATGATGGGCAGTACGGTTAGACCTGAAGAAGTCGCCGTATCGGGTCGTATCGACCAGTATCCAGGGGTGACTTTCTCATTTTCCACTAGGACATCTGGTCAGCCACATGATGGGCCAACGATGATACAACGTATCGATCATTCGTTTGGTTTGGGTGATTGGATGGGGAAAGAAGTTAGTGCATCAAGCACCTTCCTGCGTAAGGGAAAACGCACTCTTAACGGTCAAAAAGGTGAGGAGATGGTCATCGTCTTCAGTAAAGATGGCGAAACCAGATTAAGTGCAGACGCTGAATTTTATCCAGCACCTAATACATTGGACAAACCTATCATAACTGTCTCATTAAACGACCAAACACATGATGACAATACCCATAAACCATACAACAAAAATCTGACCAAGGAAGAGTTTCTGGCATTGTGGGATGCGCTACTTGATGGTATCAAGCTTAGACCCGGCGCGATTTAGAATCAGGCTCAGCACCCTCAACACAAACGCCCCCGCCCTGCCCTGCTAGGCAATGATGAGATTTGTTGTGATGCGCTGGGACGGGTGCGTATACGGTTCCAGTGGCAGGATGCGCTAGACCAGACTGGCAGCCGTGCCAGTTGCTGGGTACGGGTGGCGCAGCGTTCGGCTGGTGGCGGCATGGGCAGTCAGTTCCTGCCGCGTATCGGGCAAGAAGTACAAGTCCAGTTCATGGAGGGCGACATCAATCGCCCGGTGATCGTCGGTGCGCTGTACTTTGGTCAGGGTGAGGCAGGTGTGCCCGCTACCCCTGCGGGATCATTGGTGGATGCGGATACCAGTGCGTTAAGTCAGGCATCTGATCACAGTGTGTCAGCTCAGGGCAATTTAACCGCAGGCTATGCGCCTGTCTGGCATGGTGCGGGGGTGGGTGCGGATGCGCATAATAACGCTGCTGCGCAGTTTGGTATCCGTAGTCAGGAATACAGTGGGTCGGGTTATAACCAGCTGGTGTTTGATGACAGTGATGGTGCGGGTCGGATACAGTTGAAGACGACGCAATCAGGGTCAGAGTTGAATCTGGGGCATCTGCTGCATACGGCAGATAACTATCGGGGCAGTTTCCGTGGCAACGGCATAGAGCTGCGTACCGATGCCTGGGGGGCGTTGCGTGCAGGGTCGGGCTGGCTGGTGTCGAGTTATGGGGTGAGCCATAGCGCGAGTCAACGCCAAACAGCTGGGGATGTGCCTGCGGGGTATGGGTTGTTGAATACGGCTAATCGTCTCGGGGCGAGTCTGAGTCAGTTGGCGGAAAGTCATTTGAGTGTATCTATTGCGGCACTTAAGGGCAGTTATAAGGCGGATGCGAGTGCATTGAATGAGTCAGCTGCACCGATACCTGCGTTGGGCAAGGTGATGCAGGGGATGGTGGATAGTAGTGAGATGGATGCGGCTTATGGGGATGCGGCAGCACAGAACACTCAGCCAACCGACCAGCACCTGCCCCACCACACGGATCCGGTGATCAGTGTAATTGCGAAGAACGATTTGAGTATGACGGCGAGGCAGGATGTGCAGTTGAATGTGGGGGAGACGTTGAATGTGCTGAATGCGGCAGATAGTCAGTTCACCACGGGTGGGGTGTTCCGTGTTCATAGTGGGCAGGCGATAGGCTTGACGGCTGGAGGGTTGAAGCAGAACACAATTGCGGGGATGCAGTTGATTGCGGCACAAGGCGATATGACGATACAGGCGCATAACGACATCATCAGTTTAAAAGCCAAAAACAATCTGGAGTTGAAGAGTGCGCAGGCGAGTATAGATTTCGCTGCGGCGACCGACATTACGCTGCGTACCGCAGGCGGTGCGGCTATCACGATTGCTGGGGGGAATATTACGGTGCAGTGCCCGGGGAAGATTCTGGTGCAGGCGGGGGTGAAGAGCTTTACGGGTGGGACTAGTTTGGGGTATGCGTTGCCGCAGTTTGCCACTTCTACTATTTGCATACCTTGCTTGCTCAAGGCGCTTAATTCAGGCTCGGCATTAGCCAGTGTCTAACAGGAGTGTTGATGTATTTCGCTAACGACTATTTGGGCACATTGGAATTACTTGATCATGCACTACCCATTATTACAGAACGCCCTGCGCTGAATTGGATAGCCGTCGTCGATCAGGCATTTGATTATCAGGCAGCGCCTTTGCGCTGGCATAGCGAATCGGTGTATTTGTATGACAATGACCTGATGCAGCAATTCGCCAAGCTTAGCCCAGTACTGCTACCGCTACCCACAGATGAACCAGACCGTTTACGCAAAGTACTGATTAGCTTGTTTGCACACTGCGAGGGACGCCCCATGTTGAGTCTGATTGCCAGCGAACAGTCTGCAACAGAAATTGCCAAGGCCTGGCGTCCGTACCAGAAGGTTAAAACAGACGACGGGCAATCATTCATATTACGCCTCGCTGATACGCGGGTGTTACCCGCGCTGGCCGTGGCACTACCGCCAGCGGCATGGCATGGATTAACCCATCAGTTCGCAGCCTGGTACATCATTAATCGTAGCGGCGATTTGGAAAATATCCCGCTAGCCGAAACAGATGCAGAGATTCCTGATGAAATCACACTGGATGCAGAAGCGGTTGCAATGATGCTGGACTTGGGGCAGCCTGATGCGGTGATAGCAGCGCTGCATGAGAAAATGCCTGATCTAGCACCAGACTCCCAGCGAGCACAGTTTTACCAACGTATAACTGACATATGCGCCTATGCCAAACAATATAGGGTTGAGTCATTCCAAGACATTGTCGCCCTCGCCATATTAGCTTGCGTCACAAATAATGAAGCTATGACCAATCCGAAATTACAACAATTATTGCAACAACATAAGTGGAAGCAAGGCAATCTCATCTCGGAATTGGAGGTGTATGTTGAATAAAACCCAGATACAAAAAATGAAAACCCTGTTCCTCATCCTCGCCCTGTGCCTGCCGTTAGCAGGCTGCTTCGAAGAACCTACCGCGACCGTTTCCTATGGTGCGATTAGTTATATCGACGAACCTATCGTTTCCATCATCATCAACGGCGAAGGCGGCATACTCGGTGTTTATCCTCACTCAGGCGGTGCAGGTAAAGTGGACCCCGATTTCTGGACAATGAATTAAGATGGTAACCTGCTGTAAAAAGGAGCGGGTTGTGAGTGAAACAAATCGTAAGCATTTTTCGGGTGAGTTTAAAGCCAAGGTTGCAGTGGAAGCGATTCGTGGTGTCAAGACGGTTAACGAAATAGGTCAGGAATTTGGCGTGCATCCGACCCAGGTTGGATTGTGGAAGAAAGAGTTGCAAGAACAAGCTGCTGGCTTGTTTAATGCCAAACGCGGCCCGAAGCCAGTGGATCTCTCTGCTAGTCCAGAGCGACTGTATTCCGAGATTGGCAGACTCAAAATGGAATTGGACTGGCTTAAAAAAAAGTCCGGGATCAACCCATAGCACTGCGCAAGCAGTGGATTAGCCAATGCACATCTTTAGCACTCAGTCAGCAGTGTGCATTGGCGGGTGTGGCGCGATCCAGCGTTTATGCGCCCAGATTGATCAAAGCCACTGACGAACAAGAATTGGCATTGCTGACGTTGATAGACACAGAATACACACGGCATCCATTTTATGGCAGCCGCAAGATTAGGCATTACCTGAGTAGCATAGGACACCACATCAATCGCAAACGAGTGCAACGATTAATGCGCACACTGGGGTTAGCTGGCATGGCGCCAGGACCGAACACCAGTCGTGCGCACCCGCAGCATAAGATTTATCCTTACCTGCTCAGAGGTGTCGCAGTGACCCGTCCCAATCAGGTGTGGAGTACGGATATCACTTACCTGCGCCTGCCACGAGGATTCGTGTATTTGGTGGCAGTGATAGATTGGTACTCGCGCAAAGTGCTGGCATGGCGATTATCGAATACGATGGACAGTGGCTTCTGTGTGGACTGTCTGGAACAGGCACTACAGTCGCACGGCATACCTGAGTTATTTAACACTGATCAGGGCAGTCAGTTCACCAGTGACGCGTTTACGGGTGCACTCAAGGAAAACGGCATTACGATTAGCATGGATGGTCGCGGACGGGCATTGGATAACATCTTTGTGGAACGGCTCTGGCGTAGCGTCAAGCACGAAGACGTATATTTGAAAGGCTATGCTACATTACCAGCACTGCTGCTAGGATTGACGGAATACTTTGTGTTTTATAACGCTGAACGTATCCATCAGTCACTGGGTTATAAAACACCAGACGAGGTTTATCGAACAGCCAGTGGCGGTGGTGCCAGCATCGTGGACAAGTTCACTACGTCAGGAAAAGCGTTGTTAGAAAAAGATCGAAAACCAGAAACAAAACCGGGGCAGCGCCGTGCAGCTGCATATGAAAGGTTACCCTCTTAAACTCGACGTATTATTGTCTTGACGGAGGGGTCCACTTTAAGGCGGCATGTGCTGCGTAGTGATTCCCGAGCACTGGCATCCTGGCCTTAAAGCCACGATTAAATGGCAAATGGATGGTACGTGGCTAAAAGACAGCCAAGGCAAGCTGGTCATCCGCAACGGCAAAAATGTCCTCGTCCAAGGTCCATGGAAACAAAAAACCGTCGATATACCCGAATACAAGGAAGTAGGTACAGTTGCGATTAATTTTTTCCCGCATGATGAGGTGAAGGTGTTAGTGACGAACTCAAGTGCAGGCTACCCTGGCTACCCTTATCCAGACCCAGACCCCAACCGTTGTTGGGATGGTATTGAAAACATGTGTAAAGGAAAATAATTATGACAGCATTGACTCCGCAACCTTTTCCAGCTGACGGCTATCGTCGATTGTCTGCCAAGGAAACTATGCAACGTGCGCTGGCCATGAACAGCACCATGGCTACAGACACCCAGCCCAAGTGCTCGGGTCAGGTACATGTTATTAACCTGCGTCACGTTTATCTAACCACGTCAGGATTTTTATGAAAACCCTGCTCCTCATCATCGCCTTATGCCTGCCGTTAGCAGGCTGCTTCGAAGAACCCACCGCGACCGTTTCCTATGGCGCAATCAGTTATATCGACGAGCCTATCGTTTCCATCATCATCAACGGCGAAGGCGGCATACTCGGCGTCGACCCTCACTCAGGTGGTGCAGGTGGCATGTGTTGCGTAGTGATTCCCGAACACTGGCACCCAGGTCTAAAAGCCACGATTAAATGGCAGATAGATGGTACGTGGCTAAAAGACAGCCAAGGCAAACTGGTCATCCGCAATGGCAAAAATGTCCTCGTCCAAGGCCCATGGAAACAAAAAACCGTTGATATACCCGAATACAAGGAAGCAGATACGGTTGCGATTAACTTCTTCCCGCATGATGACGTAAAGGTGTTGGTAACCAAATGGGGGCCAGGCTCTCCCAATTATCCCTATCCAGTTCCAGACCCCAACCATTGTTGGCGGGGCATTAATAATTACTGCAAAGGAAAATAATCATGGCAGCATTAACCCCACAACCTTTTCCAGCTGACGGCTATCGTAAATTATCTGCTAAGGAAACCATGCAGCGCGCACAGGCCATGAACAGCACCATGGCTACAGACACCCAGCCCAAGTGCTCGGGTCAGGTACATGTCGGCATGTTTTTTGATGGTACAGGTAATAATAAAACAGCGGATTATGATGATTTGCCACCAGAAAAACGTAAGCACAGCAATATCGTCAAGCTTTTTCACGCTTATCCAGATGCACCTGATAGGGGTTACATTGCCAATTACATTCCCGGTGTCGGCACGGCTTTCCCTGAGATAGGCGAAAAAAGCACCAGCGCGATGGGCTCCGCCGCTGCGGCGGGCGGTGCTGCCCGCATTATCTGGGGTTTGTTGCAAGTAGTGAATGCCCCTTATCGCTATGTAACAACTGCGCCATTAATCCCTGACAATCAGGCTGGTGATATTAGCAATATGCAAGCGTGGACAGCCGATGCTGAAAACCGCAAGGTTTTACACCACTGGCAGGATCAGCTCAAAGCCGCACTGGCAGGCAAAAAACCGCACGTTGAGCAAATCAATCTGTCGGTTTTCGGCTTCTCGCGTGGGGCTGCCGAAGCGCGGGTATTTTGCAATTGGTTAATGTCGGTATGCAAACAGGAAAATGGCGGCTGGACATTTGCAGGCATTCCGCTATGCATTACTTTTTTGGGAATATTCGATACTGTGGCATCAGTAGGCGCTGCCAATTTATGGGGCGGCAACTCGGTAACAGGGCATCAGCAATGGGCTGATAATAGCCTGCAAATCCACCCTGCCATTGAACGCTGCGTGCATTTTGTCGCGGGGCATGAAGTGCGGGCAACCTTTCCGCTGGATTCAACGCGGATAAAACAGCAATACCCTGCCAATACCAAAGAGGTGGTGTACCCTGGCTCGCACTCCGATCTGGGTGGCGGCTACGCCCCCACGGAACTCGGGCTGATTCCTGCGCTTGATGATAACTTGAGCATCATCCCTGGCATGACCATGTACCATGAAGCTATGAAATCAGGGGTGCCATTGAAGGCATGGAGAGATTTAGCTCAGAATTTCAAAGATGACCTGACGCCTACACAGGCTACTATTGCCGCCTTCAACACCTACGCCAAAGACGCAAAAATCAGCTCAGCTGCGGTAGAGCATATGCTGGAACAGCATATGGCGCTGTATCTCAGCTACCGTTTCAAATATCGCAATGCGCTACCAGAGCGCATGTTTTACAAACGCGCCAATAAAGCAGATCGGGGTTATTTGCAGACCACCCAAAACACCATTCATTTCCGACTCGGCGAGCTGGCGGTTGGCGACCCTAATTCACCCGATTTTGATCCGGCTATAGCCGCCGCTCAGGCGAAAGCGCGTGCTATTGCAATGGCTAAAGCCACTGGTATCGCATTCGACGAACAAGACCTTAAAACCCAGCAACTCTACAAAATCGCTGCCGCCATCAATATCAAAAAGCTTACCCCTGCGATTGAACAGCTTTGTGAAGACTATATACATGACTCCATGGCAGGATTTATCGGCATGGCGACCGTTTGGGACAGAGGGATAATGAACGAAGAAGCGTTCAATAGCATGGGTATCATGAAATTTCGCCATGTGTTTTTTGGGAATGATTAAGCAATCATGAAGATTTCACGAGTATCTAACTTGCGGCTGCGTCGCCATTCTCAACTCCGACCTCAAAGCCGATATCGCCACAATGAACAGGAGCAAATATCAAAAGCCATAGAGAAATCAGGGGTAATTGAGAAAATTGCCAAATGGCTTACGATTCTAACAATCCCAACTTTATTTTTAACGTTATTAGGCTATGGACATGAACTCACATTTTTGGATCAGTTTGGACTTCATCCAGAGGATTTACAATCCACGCCGCTAGATTTTTTAATGCGAAGCTGGCGTCCGTTATCTTATGTTCTAATTAATTTTAATAAAATATTTACAGTTGATAACTTTTGGAAGTGGTTAGCATCCTCCTGGATAACTATGTTCTGGATATTGTGGTCTTTGCCGTTGATTTCAGCTATTGGAGCATGGCTTTATACCAACAAAAAGAAACGTTATGTACAAGCGCCAATACAATTAATTCAGGGCACTCGCAATATATTTACGACACATTGGCAACAATATTGGCACAACGCCCCAGCCCGTGGATGGGGTTACGCTGGCTGGTTAGGATTTCCATTATTTCTAATATCAATCGCAGGAACATGGTTGACATTTTATCTGGGTGTGGCTTTTTTAATATTAAGTATTGCCTACATTCCCATGTGGGGTTTTGCCTCAGGAAAAGAGCAGGCGGAAAAGGAAGTACTGTCATCTTCTGCTTGCTTGAAACTCCCCCTTGTTAAGAACAGTCAGGATGCTGATCGACAAGCACGCTGCCTACTTGTAATGCAAAATAATAAAGAACTCGCTCGTGGCTATTTGATTGAATATAGTGCTGACCGGGTATTTCTGTATCGCCCCTGCGATAAGCACCAAATATCAGTACCGCTGCGCAATGCCGTGGTTGAACAAGTAAATACCTTGGGGTTTGCCATGCCGGTTAAAGATTGCAAACCAAAATAAGCTGTCTGCCCCTCTCTCCCGTCATACACGGACTGACTTAGTGGCGACTGCCCAGCGTCTGGGTTATGGCAATGCGTTTACTGCGTTGCCTGTTACTCGTCCATGGCGACCCTGGCAGTCACGGCATTTACATATGTTGCCAACTGGCATGGGCAGTCAGACTGCGCGGGTGGTGGGGTTTGATGGGGCTGATGATGCTGGGAATAATACGGCTGCTGGCAGCGATGCATCTGGCAGCGCCCCTGCCCTGTTGGGCAATGATGAGATTTGTTGTGATGCGCTGGGGCGGGTGCGTATCCGCTTCCAGTGGCAGGATGCGCTGGACAGTGCCAGCAGTCGTGCCAGTTGCTGGGTACGGGTGGCGCAGCGTTCAGCTGGTGGGGGGATGGGTAGTCAGTTTTTGCCGCGTATCGGGCAAGAAGTACAGGTGCAGTTCATGGAGGGGGATATCAATCGCCCGGTGATAGTGGGTGCGCTGTACTTTGGGCAGGGTGAGGCGGGTGTGCCGGCAACGCCTGCGGGATCGTTGGTGGATGCGGATACGAGTGCGTTAAGTCAGGCAACTGATCACAGTGTGTCGGCTCAGGGCAATTTAACCGCAGGCTATGCGCCGGTGTGGCATGGTGCGGGGGTGGGTGCGGATGCGCATAATAATGCTGCCGCACAGTGGGGTATTCGCAGTCAGGCTTATGGTGGGGATGGTTATAACCAGCTGGTGTTTGATGACAGTGATGGTGCGGGTCGGATACAGTTAAAGACGACGCAATCAGGAACAGAGTTGAATCTGGGGCATCTGGTGCATACGGCAGATAACTATCGGGGCAGTTTCCGTGGCAATGGTATTGAGTTGCGTACGGATGCCTGGGGGGCGTTGCGTGCAGGGTCGGGCTGGCTGGTGTCGAGTTATGGGGTGAGCCATAGCGCGAGTCAACGCCAAACAGCTGGGGATGTGCCTGCGGGGTATGGGTTGTTGAATACGGCTAATCGTCTCGGGGCGAGTCTGAGTCAGTTGGCGGAAAGTCATTTGAGTGTATCTATTGCGGCACTTAAGGGCAGTTATAAGGCGGATGCGAGTGCATTGAATGAGTCAGCTGCACCGATACCTGCGTTGGGCAAGGTGATGCAGGGGATGGTGGATAGTAGTGAGATGGATGCGGCTTATGGGGATGCGGCAGCACAGAACACTCAGCCAACCGACCAGCACCTGCCCCACCACACGGATCCGGTGATCAGTGTAATTGCGAAGAACGATTTGAGTATGACGGCGAGGCAGGATGTGCAGTTGAATGTGGGGGAGACGTTGAATGTGCTGAATGCGGCAGATAGTCAGTTCACCACGGGTGGGGTGTTCCGTGTTCATAGTGGGCAGGCGATAGGCTTGACGGCTGGAGGGTTGAAGCAGAACACAATTGCGGGGATGCAGTTGATTGCGGCACAAGGCGATATGACGATACAGGCGCATAACGACATCATCAGTTTAAAAGCCAAAAACAATCTGGAGTTGAAGAGTGCGCAGGCGAGTATAGATTTCGCTGCGGCGACCGACATTACGCTGCGTACCGCAGGCGGTGCGGCTATCACGATTGCTGGGGGGAATATTACGGTGCAGTGCCCGGGGAAGATACTGGTGCAGGCTGGACAGAAGAGTTTTACGGGGGGGGCTAGTTTGAATTATGCGTTGCCGATGATGCCTAGTTCCACACTCGATTTGGTTCCTACCAAACTCAACCTGTATTTGTCAGATGCGGCTGGCCCATTCGGAGCCCGTATTCCGCTTACCCCTTGGCGTATGGTAGTGGCAAAAGACGCTGATCACGCCTTAATGCAAAAAACACCGCTTATAACAGGTACAAGTGATGCCGAAGGTAAAGTCCTTCTTGATGATAGTCAGAATGCGACCGTGTTTGACGCGTATAAACTACATCCTAGCCAAGTCTGGCTAGTGTATGGCGCACATGCCCGCTTGCTCAACATCACCGCGCATAATCCAGACTGGACAGACCAGCATCAACGCTACCATGCGCAAGATGCAATGGGGTATTTTGATAACCTGGAACATGCAGGCACGAAACCGATGCTGGATGATGGCAGTACAACTCACACCCAAGAAAAACTGGGAGCTGACATGTTAAATTCGTTGAAAGCTTAATCATGTATACACTACCCGATACGAAACCGAAAATTACCGCTCATAGTATCGCTGATAAAGATGGGGTTGGAACGCATACGGCGTGCACTGCCAATATCTGGCAAGACAAGGATGATCAAGTATTCAGCGCATCGTCCATGGGTAATAAAGCCACACCGTTCACAACGGGTAAACAATATGCAGCGGCACTGGTACAGGCGATTAAAGCAGCAGCCAGTGAGATATTAATATTAGGTTGGCAGGTTAACTGGGATGTCCTGGTCGGGGAAAATCAGCGATTATTTGATATTCTATATGCCGCTGCCGAACGTGGTGTGATGATACATATTATGCCGTGGGATGACAGTGCACCGCTACAAACCTTTGACGAGCAAACAATTCAGGTCATGCTGCTAATCAACACAAAATTACAGAAGCGCATGGTGCAAATGCTAAATGCCAAGGCTATGCCTGATGAATCTAGCAGTTTTTTTGCGCACCATCAGAAACTGGTGGTTATTGATCGTAAAACAGCATTTGTCGGCGGCATGGATCTGGCCTATGGCCGCTATGATGACGAAAAATACACCCTCAAATGCGACAGTGATCACCGTCAGGCATTAAATCGATATAACCCATGCATACCCTGGCTGGGGAGCGTAAGCGGATTAATCGATCCGCAAGACTTGTCTTCGGGCGAAACGGCGAAACATTGCATAGACAAGATATTCTCGGGTGGTTGGCAAACGCCTTATGTCGCTGACACAATAGGCCGTGAGACCATTGGATCACGGCTTACCCCCATCCAGCAGACACTAGACCCAGCCCGCCAGCCCCGTATGCCATGGCAAGACGTACATTGCCAGATAGAAGGTCCAGCTGTTGCCGACCTGACCCGTAATTTCGTGTGGCGCTGGAATGCGCAATGCAGCAGTTATAACAAAAAACCTGTCGTCAAGGGGCTATATGGTCAGTGCACCCTGCTCGCGCAGGCACCCTTGGCGAGCAGCATCGCCAGCAAGCCAGGCACTTGTGAAATACAGGTGCTGCGTAGTGCGCCGCTCAACCTGCGCAGAGCAGAATGGCGTGCATTGCCCAAAGGCACTGAAAGCCGGGAGAATCATCCCAATAATGCCAACCTGTTTTTTACACCCACGACTGCGCAAAATGATATTCATCACGCCATGGCGCGGTTGATCATCGCATCCCAGCATTTTGTTTATATTGAAAACCAGTATTTTATTTCAGGATTCAAACGTGCAAGCATCCCCGAGGGTCAGCCATTATCTGGGCCTGCGCAACATGTGAATACGAAAAAGAATGACCTGGACAATACAACCTACGCATACCTTACCAAGTTGATATCGGATGGCACAACGGCCACCAATCCACCCGCCAATGTGATCGTCCAGGCATTGAGTGATCGTATTGACAACGCGATTAAAGCGGGAGATCCGTTCCATGCCTACATCACCATACCGGTTCACCCCGAGGGCATGCTCAACGACCCAACTATCATGAACATCATCCACTGGACCATGCAGACCATCAGCTTTGGGAGCCAGAGCCTGTTAAACCGCATCCGCCGCTCTATACTGGCGAAGCGCCTGTTTGATCAGGGTGACACCAACTGGAAGCGTGCGTATAAAGACGACAACAGCGAATACCTGACCGCAACCAGCGTGCAGGATTGCGAACAATACGTCACACTACTCAACCTGCGTAATCATGAGAAAATAGGCGATCGCTATGTCACCGAGCAAATCTACATCCACAGCAAATGCCTGATAGCCGATGACCGCTTTGCCATCATCGGCAGTGCCAACATCAACGACCGCAGCCTGCTAGGCACGCGCGACAGCGAGCTGGCTGTGTTGGTGATGGATCATGCTGTTGAAAACGTGGATGTATGCGGCACCGATATCCCGGTTCCCACCAGAGGCTTTGCCCGCAACCTGCGCATGGCAATCTGGCAAAAGATCATGGGCAGCGCCGCAGAGGAGCTCAAGGATGCGATAAACAAACCCGGTGCCAAAGCAAGCTGGGAAGTAATACGCGACCGTGCTGCAACCAATACGACAGCTTATGAGGCTGCGTTTGATTTTATTCCGAGGAATAAGGATGCGAAAGGTATAAAGGATCCTAATACCAATCAAATTCCATCAGCATCAATTTGGCCGCGCTGGCATGCCCCACAAAACAAAAATGATCCAAAATCACATTGGACTTTCTCTGGCCCCATGCCCTTTGAAAACGACTTCTGGGCACAGCCGCAACATACAGCGCAGGCAGAAACGGAACTGGCAAAAGTGAAGGGATATATCACGCTGTTGCCCATTGAATGGACGATGGGTGAGAATAATGACTTTGGTTACAGTCATGCGCTGATAGGCACGTTAGAAACAACCTCAGACAAGCAGATGGCAGAGAACGACTCACCCCCACCACCTGCAGTAACATCAACGACTGCGGAGGGCTAAACATGAAAACACGATTACGACTTTTACTCCTTGCCAGCCTGATAACAGTAAGCGGCTGTCAAGCTGACACCCCAAAGCCACCGCCTGCTGATTGGAAGACTGAGTGTGTGGGTCGGTATCAGGTCAGCTTGCCGGGGGAGGTGGAGGTGGCAACACTATCGACGAAAAATATCCTTAATAGTACACAAAATGACTATCAATTTAATGATGGAACGAATGCGTCATACTCTAGCGGGTACTCTGTTTTTGAAAATATGGATAAAGATAGTGCTAATTCATTTATACGAAAATTTAAACTGCTTAGAGATGGACAAACTGGAAATCCGAGATTTGTTGAAGGGTTAAATTCACATTGGCTATCAGTTAATGATAATAAACACGACCTTGATCTCGCTTGGGTAGAGCCGGGATTGTTTATGTTATATGTGTACCGTAATGGTCGATTCTTTAGCTTGGGTAGTAATTTTGATAAATCAAACTCAGTGAAAAATGATGAAAATAAAGCTATTTTTTTAGTGAAGGAGAAGCGAGATTCTTTTCGGTTCCGAGCATTATATGAATTGCCGAACCAACCAGGGCTCTGTGTGCCGTATCAATTTATTCCTGATGATGGTAAGGAAGATTATAGCCTTGCTGTCACCATGCGCCTGCTGGCACATCCTGATGTGGAGATTATGGTTAGCTTTCAGATTGCTGATCACAATGGAGATGGGAATAACCCAAAGTTAATGCATAACTTCCTGTATCAGCGACTTGAGGAGTTCTGGGGTCGCCGTAATTACACAGGCATGTATAAGAAAATAAAAACATCTTCCACTCAATCCATCATGCTGGATGGCAGAGAAGGTGCTGGCATTTTCGCAAACTATCAGAACTATACCAAAGCAGATACTTTGCCACCTAATGCGTATGGTCATAGGATTTATAACAGCAGAGAGGATTTTGGCCTGTATGCATCAGCCGAAGGCGAAGAAGGCAACCCAGCCAAACCAACCATTACTGTTTACGTCATCCGCACCGCAGACCGGGCTATCGGTAAGCCAGTAACTGAAACAGAATTAAAAGCCATGGCCGAAACCATCATGGCATCGATTAAGCCAATGACGCCCAAATAGGCTGAATGAGCGACTGGACCATGCAGACCATCAGCTTTGGGAGCCAGAGCCTGTTAAACCGCATCCGCCGTTCTATACTGGCGAAGCGCCTGTTTGATCAGGGTGACACCAACTGGAAGCGTGCGTATAAAGACGACAACAGCGAATACCTGACCGCAACCAGCGTGCAGGATTGCGAACAATACGTCACACTACTCAACCTGCGTAATCATGAAAAACTGGGTGATCGTTAAGTCACCAAACAAATCTATGTACATAGCAAAATGCTGATTGTGGATGACCGCTTTGCTATCGTCGGCAGCGCCAATATCAACGACCGCAGCCTGCTAGGCACGCGTGACAGCGAGCTGGCGGTGCTGGTGATGGACAGTGAGGTGGATAGCGTGAATTTGTGTGGTGACAACAAGTTGCGGCCTACCCGAGGCCATGCAAGACAGTTGCGCATGGCGGTGTGGAATAAGCTGTTCGGAATAACCGCAGGTGGGGTTCGTGCAGCAACCGAGCTCAAGGACGCCGTGGAGAGCCCAGGGGCCAAGGCTAGCTGGGAGGCGATACAGAAACGTGCCAAGCAAAATACAGCGCTGTATGAGGCTGCGTTTGATTTCATTCCGAGGAATAAATGTCCATATTACCCAGTAGATGGCTCCGAACCTAGCTCATCTTCTATTTGGCCACGCTGGAATCGTGATCCAAAAATCAATAAGCAAGTAGCCGCTATGCCATTTGAAGCAAGTTTCTGGATTAGCAGCCAATTTAATGCCACCGCCGCAGCCAAGCTCAATGAGGTCAAGGGTTTTATCACCCTGCTCCCCATAGAATGGACCAAAGGCGAGAACAATAATCTGGGCTATCCTACCGCGCTTGTTGCCAAAGTGGAACCAACAGCCAACCCGTTGCAAACCGCATCTGAAATGGCGCAAGAGGATATAAAGCTTACTCCAACCGCGGAGGAAAAAGCATGACAAACCGTTTACTGTCATTGCTAATATTGTCAATATTTTCAGCTGCTTGCCATGCTGAACCCGCTGTACAACCTCAAACCGCCATTACCAATGATTGGAAGACTGAGTGCGTGGGGCGGTATCAGGTAGAGGTGCCAGGGGAGGTGGAGGTGGCGTTAACAATCCCAGAAAAGCTGTTTAAACCAAATGATGTTGTGAATGAATATAGATTTAATGATAGGGTGATTGCAGCATTTTCAGGCATTCTAACGGAATATGGCGGCGTTTATGTAACAGCTCAGCAGAATATTAAAATATTTGAAAATTTAAAAGAAACTATTAGCCAACAACGCAATCATCGAAAACAGGAATTGATTGAACAAGGAAACAGATCAGAAGCTGATGCTATCCAAATATATGATTCAGGACTCCCAAATACCTATGTTTGGATCGCAAAGTTAGGCGCAGGGATATATATGGATCGTAACAGTAGGATTTATCAACAATCTGGCTGGATAGAAAATCAATCTGGTTTACAATACGCCAAATCATTCTTAAACCATTTCCACCCCCGCGCCCTCTACGAAATCCCCAATCAGCCTGGGGTGTGTTTCCCCTATGGTTTCATTGCCGACGATGGCAAAGCCCCGCGCAATGTCGCTGTGACCATGAGGCTAATTGATCATCCTGATGTGGAGGTGTTTTTTAAGGATAGTTCTGATTACATAGGCAAAGCAGACGATACGGCAGAAGATGACCTCAAGTGGTTCTGGACTATGATGTACAACAGATATGCTAAAACCGCCACAATGGATAGTCGAGGTTTTCGCAACATCACCATAGATAATCATAAAGGCACGGGGCTGTTCGTAACGCTGACGCGCTATGACCGTAGTACTTACCACGGGGATGTCGCTATCTCACTTGGCGCACCCGCTGACGGCAGTACCGATTACGGCTACGCCGCCATCGTTAACGGCGACCCCAAGACCAACACCCCAGGCCAAATGATTTATGTCATCCGTACCGCCAGCCGCGCCATCGCCCAAGGTATACAACCCGTCAGCAAGGAACAGATCAAAGATATCGCCGAGCAAATGATGGCTTCGATTAAACGGCATCCTGAGTGAATCATTAGACAGCCGCAATAGTACCAACAGACACAAAAAACCTACAGCGTACCCAGACAATGCTAAAACTACAAACAATTAAATTTCTTGCCTTATTCCTAGTGTATTTAACAGCCATATTATTTTTTATTGGACGACATAGTGCACTTCCCGGGGAGCCTACATCACTATTGGATGGATACAGTATTCTGCTGCTTTTTTCGGGTCTTGTCTTCACAGATGCAGGCATCCCTGGACTAATTTATGGTAATGGCTGGTCTCATTTCGAACTCACTATATTCGGCTGGCAATTTCTGAGTATTTTTTGACTATTAGTTTTTTGGCTATTTGCTTGGGCGGCAGCCAGTTTAACGCGCAAGGTTCACGGATGTAGTATTGAGCATCCATTAGACAATAGCAATTGGGACAACCATTAAAACGACGCTCGGCCTCAGCTGATCACCGACATCCAGCAACTAGGCAGCGACGGTGGCGTAACCCGCTACCAGTTGCGTTTATCCCCCTGGCTGGATGACCTACGCGCCATGTCACCCATAGCCGAGTCTGGCAGGAGCAGTCGGTGCAGGCTATCGTCGATAGCGTTTTTGCCGATTATGCCCCGCGCGCCTACTGGCACTGGAGCAATGATGCGCTGTCAGTGTTGTCTGCTCTGCCAGTGCGTAGCTACTGCGTGCAGTATCGTGAATCGGATCTGGATTTTGTGGGTCGGTTGCTGGCTGAAGATGGCTTGAGCTGGCGAGTAGATCAGGATGACGTGGATGCACCTGATGGACATACGCTGGTGTTGTTTGCGGTCAGTACGCAGGATACAACTTACTGCGTAGTTTACTAATAACTTAAACGAAAATCTGAAATATCATCTCTGTATCTACGGTACGACGTCCAGGGGAGAACCTGCGGTCACCAAATTGAGCTCGGTTATTTAGTCTTTGCAACGGACTACATCGTTCTATCATCCTGCGCTCAATTGGAATGAATTCAACTTCATAGATTGGCAATTTGTCATAGTCAGGAATGACACCATTGACATCTACAAATGATCCTTCACTATTAACAGTGATATGCCCACTAACAAACATAATTAGCCACCACGATTTTCGGACTTACATTTTCTAAAAAAGGACAAATGTGCTCAATATATGCTGTCCATGACTCACGCACGATCCAGACTCATCAACGGCAGAAACCATCTCGCATAATCACAACCGTATTAGGTAATACATATGACACTGTACCACCAACCGAATCAACTCCATTTATTTTTTAAACACCTTCACATTGTTATTTATAGGTGATTAATATACAAATTACCATATGTTTTTGACAAATCCGTTTATCAAGTACATTTACGAATCCACCAAAACGTTGAGTGCTGAATAGCCATACAGACCGGCAATAAAAAACCCCATCTGTGTAAAACACACAAATGGGGTTTTTATTTTTTTAACATTAAATACTGTTAGAATGACGCATGAATAAAAACTCACCGCGTCAATTTATTTTATCTATGAAATAAAATTTGGTGCCCAGAAGAGGACTCGAACCTCCACACCTTACGGCACACGGACCTGAACCGTGCGCGTCTACCAATTCCGCCATCTGGGCTAAGAGTCGGGATTATAAATGAACATGGACAGTTGTCAATGAAAACAAACACACCACCAAAAACACCAAGCACAAAAAAAACCAAAAAAACAGCATTACGCTGGCAAGACCCGCATCTGGAACGTGAGCGCGAGCGCTACGACAATCCACTGCCTAGCCGTGAATTTATCATGGAGGTATTGCAGCAACATGGTGCACCACTATTAGCTGATGAACTTGCACAACTCCTGGGCATCGTTCCAGAAGAAACCGATCTATTCTCACGCCGCCTGCGCGCCATGGAGCGCGACGGTGAACTGATGCAAAATCGCAAGGGCGATTTATGCGTGGTAGACAAACTTGATTTAATCAAAGGCCGCATCATTGGTCATCCTGATGGCTTTGGCTTTATGCATCCTGAAGATGAATCCGATGATTTATTTTTATCGCCGCGTGAAATGCAAAAAGTCATGCACGGCGATCGCGTCATGGGACGCGAAATCGGGGCAGACCGACGCGGACGGCGTGAAGGAAAAATCGTTGAAGTATTGGAACGCGCCAATACCCACATCGTTGGCCGCTTGATTATCGAGCACGGCATTATGCTGGTTGCACCTGAAAATAAGCGCATCACTCAGGACATACTGATACCCGCAGGTAATCAGGGCAAGGCAAAAGCAGGTGAAGTCGTCAACGTAGAATTAATTGATCAAATTGCCAAAAACAGCAAACCAGTTGGCCGTGTAGTCGAAATACTCGGTAGTTATACTGATCCAGGTATGGAAATTGAAATTGCGCTGCGCAAGCATTCATTGCCATATATTTTCCCTGATACTGTAGAAGCTATCGCCAAGAAATTGCCGAAAAAAGTATTGAAAAAAGATCATGAGGGTCGCGAAGACATCCGTCATTTACCGCTAGTCACCATAGACGGCGAAACTGCGCGTGATTTTGATGATGCGGTATATTGCGAACCGCAAGGTAAAGGTTTCCGCCTGATAGTGGCAATTGCAGACGTGTCACATTATGTTGCACCGGGCGATCCACTTGATGTCGAAGCCTATAGCCGCGGCAATTCCGTGTACTTTCCTCGCCGTGTTATTCCTATGCTTCCTGAGGAACTATCTAATGGTTTATGTTCGCTCAATCCTGAAGTCGAACGCCTGTGCATGGTGTGTGACATGCAAATCACCGCAACAGGCTCAGTAAAAAGCTACCGTTTTTACCCAGCCGTCATGTATTCACATGCACGCCTGACTTACAACCAGGTTTGGGATTGGCTGCAACATCCTGAAAATGCGGAAGAAAAAAGCCACCTACTACCGCAATTGAACAATTTGAACACCTTGTTCAAGGTCTTGCTCAAGGCACGCGGAATTCGCGGCGCCATCGACTTTGAAACCACCGAAACGCAGATGATATTCAATGACGAGAAAAAGATAGACCGCATTGTCGCTGTTACTCGCAATGATGCACATCGCATCATTGAAGAATGCATGTTATCCGCTAACGTCTGCGCTTCAGATTTGTTAAAGAAGAACAAGCATCCTTGCCTGTACCGTATCCATGAAGGACCAACGCCCGAAAAACTCACTGCACTTCGTGAGTTCCTATCAGAGTTTGGTATGGGTCTGGGTGGCGGCGATACGCCAACGGCCAAGGATTACGCAAAACTATTGCTACAAATCAAACCACGCCCTGATGCACAACTATTGCAAACCGTGATGCTACGGTCATTGCAACAAGCTGTTTACAGCCCGGATAACGTTGGGCACTTCGGCCTGGCTTATGAAGCCTATACCCACTTCACTTCACCGATACGCCGCTATCCTGATTTGCTTGTACATCGCTCAATAAAAGCGGTGTTACAAGGTCAAAAATATGTACCGGGCAACTGGGTGGAATTAGGTGGACATTGCTCTATGACTGAGCGTCGTGCCGATGATGCGACTCGCGATGTCGAGGCATGGCTCAAGTGCTACTACATGCAAGACCGCGTAGGCGAAGAATTCGTCGGCACGATTGCCAGCGTCACCGGCTTTGGCTTGTTCGTTGCCCTGGACGACATCTATGTCGAAGGCTTGGTGCATATTTCAGAACTGGGCAGCGATTATTTCCACTTTGATAAAACCCGTCATCAAATTCTGGGTGAGCGCACAGGTGTGCGTTATCGCTTAGGTGACCGTGTCCAGGTAAAAATAGTGCGCGTCAGCCTTGATACCACACGTATAGACTTCAGCCTGATCACGGCTGATAGCGGCACTGCCAAAGCAGTTACCGCCACTAAAACAAAAACCACAAAAAAAGCTACGCAAAGCAAACGTGCTGCCGTAAAATCCACGCCTCCTGCGGCTACACCAGCAAAAAAACCGCGTCGCCGCAAAACCAATAAACCAGGATAATCATGGCCAGTATTTTAATTTATGGATTTCACGCAGTTAATGCGCGTTTACGCCAAAACCCAGCCAGCGTCGAAGAAGTTTTTGTAGACGCTGCCAGACAAGACCCACGTGCACGAGATTTAGTCGAATCCGCCAAACAGCTTGGCCTGCGCATTTTACAAGTAGATAGCAAACGTCTCGATGGTATCGCTGGCGGCCCACGCCATCAGGGTGTAGCTGCCCGCGTCACCATGGCAAATCAGCCACGCCATGTGGATGATTTATTAGGTGATTTACAAGGTGACTTATTGCTGCTGATTTTAGATGGCGTGCAAGACCCACATAATCTTGGCGCATGTTTACGTGTGGCCGATGCCATGGGTGCAAATGCGGTCATCGCTCCTAAAGACCGTGCTGTTGGTCTCACCCCCACAGTGGCTAAAGTCGCGTGTGGTGCGGCTGACACTGTGCCTTATCTCACCGTCACCAACCTTGCTCGTGCCATGCGTGAGATCAAAGAATATGGTGTGTTCATCATCGGTACAGATGGCGAAGCCGAGTCGGAAATCGCACAAACTGACGCCAGCGGTTCAGTGGCCTGGGTACTGGGTGCCGAAGGTACAGGCATACGCAGACTCACCCGTGAGCACTGCGATACGCTGGTCAAAATCCCTATGTATGGCACTGTAGAAAGCCTGAACGTATCAGTTTCCGCAGGCATATGTTTATACGAGACACGTCGTCAACGAGGTAACCATGACTAATACGGCAAACGCTTGGGACACATTGAATAATGCAGTTTGTATCTACACTGCAGAAGAAATAAACACTGCGATCCAGACACTGGCTGCAGCAATACAACAAGATTACGCTGATAAACATCCGCTCGTCATTACCGTCATGAACGGTGGCATGATATTCGCAGGTCAATTATTACCCATGTTACGCTTCCCGCTGGAATGTGATTATCTCCATGCCAGCCGTTATGGTCAGGCACTGCATGGTCGTGAACTGGCATGGATAGCCATGCCACAAACGGATGTCAATAACCGCCATATCATCCTGCTTGATGATATTCTCGACGAAGGACACACGCTTGCCGCCATTAAGCAAAAACTACTGACCATGGGTGCTGCCAGCGTGGCATGCGCTGTACTCACCAACAAAGACATCAATAAAGAGAAGCCTATCACCGCTGATTATGTTGGACTGACCCTGCCCAACCGTTACGTATTTGGGTGCGGTATGGATGTATCAGGCGCATGGCGTAATTTACCCGCCATTTATGCGATGCCTTGAAATTGAACTTATTCCCCCCACTTGCTGACTAATTCCTGTCATTATTGTCAGGTAAGCTATCATCGTAACAATGACTACCTTTCGTGCTCGTGCTAGCGGGAATTTGTTTTAATTTTTTATGGAGCACCATATGCGAAAATTTCTCGCACTCGTATTAACCTTATTCATCAGTCTTAGTTTAATAACAGGCACCGCCGACGCCAAACGTTTTGGTGGTGGCAGCAGCTTTGGCAAGCAACGTACCAGCTTCAGCCAGCCTGCACCTGCCCGCGCGCCTACAGCAGCTCCTGCTGCACCTGCTTCTGGTGCAAGTCGTTGGCTAGGCCCTTTAGCAGGACTAGCTGCTGGTGGCTTACTGGCATCGATGTTCATGGGGCATGGTTTTGACGGCATTAAATTCATGGACATTTTGATGATCATGGGTCTGGCTGCTGGACTGCTCTTCTTGTTCCGCATGTTGCGCCGCACCCCTATCTCAACCCCCCAAGCAGCTGCTTACACAGCCTACAGCGGCCCCGTTGCTGTTCCTGCGATGGGTAGTGGTGGTTACACAGCACCAAACAGCACCCGCCCAGCCTGGTTTGACGATGTCGCATTTGTACGCGAAGCAAAGTCACACTTTATCCGCTTGCAGGCTGCCAATGACGCGGGTGATTTGCAAGATATCCGCGAGTACACCACACCCGAAGTATTTGCTGAAATCAGCATGCAGATACAGGAACGCGGCAATGAACCACAAAGGACCGAAGTTACCTTGCTCAATGCCGATGTCATTGACGTCGTCACCGAGTCTGATTTCATCACTGTCAGCGTCCGTTTCCATGGTCTAATTCGCGAAGTTGCCAACGCACCTGCTGAGGCATTCAACGAAATCTGGCATATACAAAAACCCGCCAACGATCGCAATGCGCCTTGGCATATTGCAGGCATACAGCAAGCACAGTAAACTCAGCACTATCCGAACGCCATTACTCTTTGGGTGATGGCGTTTTTTTTCGAATAAAAAGGAAGTGGCATGCTTGCAATCATCGGCGGTACGGGTCTAACCCAACTGGACAACCTCACTATTACCCATCGCAAGGTGGTACGCACACCTTATGGCGAAGCCTCTGGGGCGCTGACTTTCGGCAATATCAACGGTCATGAAGTCATATTTCTTGCCCGTCACGGATATGGTCATACCATACCTCCACATCGCGTCAATTATCTGGCAAACATCTGGGCATTACGCGAGCATGACGCCACCCACATCGTCTCGATTGCCAGTGTTGGCGGCATACATCCTGATTTGCTACCTGGCACACTGGCTGTTCCCCACCAAATTATTGATTACACCCATGGTCGCAAAAACACCTACTTTGATGGCGCTGGACTGCCCGTTACCCACATAGACTTTACCGAACCTTACTCCGAAGAAATACGCCAGAACATCATGCGTGCATGTGAAAGTGCCCATGAGCCTTACATAAACCAGGGTGTCTATGCCTGCACCCAAGGCCCACGCCTGGAAACAGCAGCCGAAATCAACCGCTTAGAACGTGATGGTGCGACCATGGTGGGCATGACCGGCATGCCAGAGGCAGTATTGGCACGTGAGTTAGGTTTACGTTATGCAGCGATAGGCGTGGTCATCAATCACGCCGCAGGACGTGGCACCAGCAAAATTGCAATACATGGTGAAGAAATACAGACCACATTAAATGCCAGCATGGGACGAGTACGCAATGTCATTGCGCATTTGGTTGCATTGCACAATGGTGAGTGAACTAGCTGCTTACTGAGATATCCATTCCGCCAAAGTCTGCTCATCCATATTCACTACACGATAGATCACCTCCATCTCAAATCCACGTGACTGCAAAAAGCGCATCTGCTGGTTACGATCTTTGGGGGTGTTGGCGGGTGTGCCATATTTTTTTAGCCAAACCTGTAATGCCCGTTCGAATTCACTGGCTTTAAGATTATCTAATGTAGTGCTGATGAGCGATTCGGCAACACCTTGCTGACGCAGCTCATACTCGATTTTACGACTGCCATAGCGTGACTGACTGGCATGGGCGCGTTGTTCCGCATAACGCGCGTCAGAAAGCCAGCCCCGTTGTTCAAAATCATCTAATAGTCTACTGAGTATTTCAGGGTCTTCAGAGTGAGGACTGAGTTTACGCTGTAATTCCAGACGCGTATGTTCACGCCGGGCCAGCGCATCAAGGGCACGGGCACGGAGCGATTTGACTACCTTGGGACGAGCATCCGGTTCATCGACAAAAGGCTCATCCAAAGGATTGTTACGCAAGTCTATAACCTAATCAGGCTTCGTCTTTAATGACTGAATCACCAATACGAACGGTGTGAGGTACGATACCAACAGCTGCGCGAACTTTATTTTCTATTTCACGTGCAATTTCCGGATGTTCACGCAAATATTCACGTGAATTATCTTTACCCTGACCAATTTTCTCACCATTGTAGGCATACCATGCACCCGCTTTATCAACGATTTTATGCACTACACCCAGCTCAATGATTTCACCTTCACGTGAAATACCTTCGCCATACAAAATATCAAATTCAGCTTGCTTGAACGGTGGAGCAACCTTGTTCTTAACCACTTTGACACGTGTTTCTGAACCAATGACTTCTTCACCCTTTTTAATCGCGCCAGTACGTCGAATATCTAATCGCACCGATGCATAAAACTTCAACGCATTACCACCCGTGGTGGTTTCTGGGCTACCAAACATCACACCTATTTTCATACGAATCTGGTTAATGAAGATTACCAGCGTATTGGTACGCTTGATATTACCTGTGAGTTTACGCAACGCCTGGCTCATCAAACGCGCTTGCAAGCCCATGTGTGAATCGCCCATTTCGCCTTCAATTTCAGCTTTAGGGGTTAATGCAGCAACCGAATCGACCACCACAATATCCACTGACCCTGAGCGAACCAACATGTCAGCGATTTCCAAAGCCTGCTCACCTGTATCAGGCTGAGAAATCAACAGTTCACCTACATTCACACCCAGCTTCTGTGCATATTGTGGATCCAGTGCATGTTCCGCGTCGATAAATGCTGCCGTACCGCCCAGCTTTTGCATTTCTGCAATTACTTGCAAAGTCAGCGTAGTTTTACCAGATGACTCAGGGCCATAGATTTCCACCACACGGCCGCGTGGCAAACCGCCTACACCCAACGCGATATCCAGGCCCAGTGAGCCTGTAGACACAACCTGTACATCATTCACCACCTCACCATCACCCAGGCGCATGATGGAACCTTTACCAAAACTTTTTTCGATTTGCGCCAGTGCAGCAGCCAAGGCTTTGCTTCTATTATCGTCCATGTATGTTCCTTAAAAATTGATGCTGAATAGTGTTGCCAAAATACGGTGCATCACCGCCATTATTTTTTCGAGACCTTTTCAGTTATTATCCGTGATTCAGGACAGCAACTCAATCACACCGCGCAATGCCGCAGCCACCGCACGTGCGCGTATTTCTTCTCGATCACCATCTAACCTGCAAGTCGTTTGCAACGTCGTGCCATCACGCATGGCCCAGCCTATACATACAGTACCCACTGGTTTATGCGGCGTACCGCCACCTGGTCCAGCTATACCTGAAATCGACAGAGCAATATCTGCCAAACTGTGTTGTAACGCGCCCATGGCCATTTCGCGTACAGTGGCTTCGGAGACTGCACCTGTGCTTGCTATCGTTGCCACTGCCACACCCAATTGCGCGTGTTTAGCTTCGTTGGTATAGGTGATAAAACCACGGTCATACCAGGCTGAACTGCCGGGCACTGCGGTCATCACCATACCTACCCAGCCACCCGTACAGGACTCTGCTGTCGCTAAGCGCATACCCCGATGGTGTAATGCCTTTCCCGCTGCTACCGCTAATTGGTATAGCTCTGCATCAGTCGGCCTCATTTCAGCACCCACAACATTACATACAGACTGCCTATCGCAAACAAAGCAGCTAACAGATCGTCCAGCATAACCCCAAATCCGTTCTTTACATGGGTATCAAACCAGCTTATCGGGAACGGCTTCCAGATATCAAACAAACGAAACAGGCCGAATGCCACCGCCCACCAAACAGGTTGTACAGGCGCAAACACCAACACCAGCCACATTGCTACGATTTCATCCCAGACGATGCCACCATAATCTGAGATGCCCAGATTTTTGCCAGTCACATCACAGATTCCTATACCGATCACGAAAGCCAAGGCAATCAAAATCAGCATTTGTGGCTGACTTAACCATAGCATCAGGCCGTAATACAATGGCAACGCTACCAGCGTACCCCACGTCCCCGGCGCTTTCGGTGCCAAACCGGCACCAAATCCAAACGCAATAAAATGAGCAGGATGGCGGATAATAAATTGCCAATTAGCTGACAAAATGATCATACCCCATTTGCACCATCTGCATGGGCTGGCCATCAGCGTCCATAAGTTGCATGCCACCGTCAGCAACAATTTCACCTATACAGGTTAAACGCACATCCAATTGTTCAGCCATAGCAGATATAGCGTCAGAGTGCGCCACTGGCGCGGTAAAGCACAATTCATAATCATCGCCACCAGCCAAAACACAACGATCATAAGCTGGATGTGCAGCTAAATCAGCCACAATCTCGCTAGTCGGCAAGGCCGCATAGTGCAGCACAGCACTGACTCGACTATGGCTAAGAATATGTCCCAAATCAGCCAACAATCCATCTGAAATATCAATCGCACTATGGGCAATCTGGCGCAATGCCAGACCCAGGGAAACTCGAGGCACAGGTGCGTGCAAGCGTTGTGCCAGGCTTGCCATATCAACCTCGCTTAATTGCAACTGCCCCTGTATCGCGGCTAAGGCGAATGCAGCGTCACCCAAGTCACCAGATACCCAAATCGCATCACCGACCTGCGCACCATCCCGACGCAGTGCTTGATTAATGGGCACTTCACCCATCACCGTCAAACTCAGATTGAGTGGGCCGCGCGTCGTATCACCACCCACCAGTCGTATCTGGTGCGCATCTGCACAATGGTACAAACCATCGGCATAAGCAGCCAGCCAAGATTCATCTACCTCAGGCAAGCTAATCGCCAATGTGCACCAGCGCGGAGTTGCGCCCATTGCAGCCAGATCAGATAAATTAACAGCCAGACTTTTCCAGCCTAACAAGGCAGGATCGGCATCGTGAAAAAAATGCACACCAGCAACCAGACTGTCGGTCGAGACCGCGAGATGCATGTTTGGGGAGGATTGCAATAACGCACAATCATCGCCTACACCTAATACTACATCGGGCGTAGGCCGAGAAAAGTATTGCTGTATGAGACTAAACTCACTGGACATAGGTTATTTAGGTGCGCGCGGCTTATTCACTTCTGCACTACGCACCTGTGCAGCAATTTTATCCATTACACCATTGACGTATTTGTGCCCATCAGTGCCACCGAAGGTTTTAGTCAATTCAACTGCCTCATTAATAATGACCCGATAAGGCACTTCCAGGCTATGCAATAATTCTTGCGTACCCAGCAACAACACAGCATGTTCAACAGGGCTCAATTCTGCCATAGGCCGATCTACAAAGTGCGCAATACGCAGATCCAGCTCAGCCACATTAGCAACCACACCGTGCAGCAATTTGGAAAACATGGCTTCATCAATCTCTTGATAAGCTGCATCTTCACGCAACTGTTTAATCACATCATTCACAGGTTGCTGATTCAGCAACCACAAATACACCCCTTGTACCGCGAATTCACGCGCCTTACGTCTATTTCCGCTCATAACACCTTCAACAAGTTAGCCATCTCTATTGCGCATTCTGCCGCTTCAGCACCTTTAACTGCGGTACGGATGTGCGCTTGCTCGTCAGTATCGGTAGTTAGCACGGCATTGGCGACAGGGATGCCTGTATCCAATTGCACACGCGTAATCCCGCTCGCCATTTCGTTGGACACCACCTCAAAATGGTAAGTATCACCCCTCACTACCGACCCTATCGCGATGAGTGCATCATATTTGCCACTCAATGCTAGTTTACGTAGGGTTACAGGGATTTCCAGCGCACCAGGCACGTTAATAATCACCGTGTTATCTGCCTTAACACCCAATTGCGCCAGTTTATTAACGCATGATGCCAATAATGCATCACAGATATCACGATTAAAACGACTCATCACTATAGCGATGGATAACGCTTCACCGGCCATATTTGCATCTACTTCGCGTGTATTTTTGTATGTTGCCATGCCATTATTCCTCGCTATACCCGACTACTTCCAACCCAAATCCTGCCAACGATGGCATTTTGCGTTGTTTTGCCATTAAGCGCATTTTACCCACGCCGACATCTTTCAAAATTTGTGCACCTATGCCGTAATTGCGCACATCCCATTTTTGGGCAGGTTTAACTTCATTATCAGGCAATGCATGCCCCAGTAATTCAGTAGCGGTTTCAGGTCTGTGCAACAACACTAGCACACCAGCACCCATCATATTTATTTTTTCCAGCGCGCGGTTAACGCCGAAGCTATGCAAGGGGCTATCCATTTCCAGCACATCCATCACTGAAACAGGTTCATGCACACGCACCAAGGTTTCATTATCAGAGTAAATTTCACCTTTGACCAATGCCAGATGCGCAGCACCTGAGATTTTTTCGCGATACGCTATCAACTTGAATTCGCCAAATGCGGTTGTGATTGCCCGCTCACCTACGCGCTCTATCAGACTTTCATTCTGGTTGCGATAATGAATCAAATCAACTATCGCACCTATCTTCAAACCATGCTCTTGGGCATAAGGCAGCAAATCTGGCAAACGCGCCATCTCGCCATCTTCTTTCAAAATTTCGCAAATTACCGCAGCAGGCTCCAGCCCAGCTATCGCCGCCAAGTCGCAACCAGCTTCAGTATGGCCAGCACGTATCAATACACCACCTGGTTGTGCACGTAATGGAAAAACATGTCCGGGCTGAATAATGTCTGTCGCTTTAGCATGCTTGGCTACAGCAGCCTGTATCGTGCACGCACGATCTGCAGCTGAAATGCCAGTGGTCACACCTTCAGCCGCTTCTATAGAAATGGTAAACGCGGTGCTGTAAGGTGATTGATTATCTGACACCATCTGGCGTAAGCCGAGTTGCTTGCAGCGTTCATCCGTCAAAGTCAGACAAACCAGACCGCGCCCAAACTTCGCCATAAAATTAATAGCTTCAGGTGTAGCAAATTCAGCTGCCATCACCAAATCGCCTTCGTTTTCACGATCTTCTTCATCAACCAACACCACCATTTTGCCAGCTTTGATATCAGCGATAATGTCTTCTATAGGGCTTAAACTCATTTAGATTCCTGATAATTGAGGATACGTTCAGCGTAGCGTGCCATCATATCGATTTCCAGATTGACATGACTACCAGTAGCTAAGATATGTAAATTGGTATTCGCAAGTGTGTGTGGAATCAAGTTAATACTAAACTCATCACCCGCCACGCGATTAACGGTCAAACTCACGCCATTCACAGTGACCGAACCCTTGGTTACAATAAATCGCGCAATATCGCCAGGTGCACGTATAACCAGCTCAAAGCAATCGCCCACAGGGGCAAAGCTAACCACTGTCCCCACACCATCAACATGCCCAGAAACTAAGTGCCCACCCAGCCTATCCGCCAGGCGCAGTGCTTTTTCCAGATTGACCAATGTGCCAGCGGGAAAGCCCACCGTACAACGGAAAGTCTCAGCTGACACATCCACACTAAAACCTTGTGGCGACAACGCGACCACCGTTAAACAAACACCATTGCAGGCAATGGAGTCACCTAGCGCGACGTCGCTTAAATCCAGCGTCGTCGCGTCTATCAATAAACGCGCATCATCGTTACTGGGTACAACTTCGGCGACTTTACCAACTGCCTGAATAATTCCTGTAAACACGGCTATCCTTAAAATTATTCGTCAAGTACAGCAGAAGTATAGACCTCCTGCACATCATCCAGCGCTTCCAGTGCATCCAACAGCTTTTGCATTTTGACCGCATCATCACCTGTGAACTCAACCTCATTCTGTGGCTTCATGCTCACCTCACCAAACTCAGCCTTAAATCCGGCTGCTTCCAGTGCTTGCTTAATCGTGTGCAACTCGTACGGCGGTGTAATCACCTCGATACTACCATCTTCGTGCGTCATCACATCATCGGCACCTGCATCAAGTGCAGCTTCCATCAGCGCATCTTCATCCACACCCGGCGCAAACAACAACTGACCGCAATGCTGGAACTGAAAAGCCACGCAGCCATCTGTTCCCATATTGCCACCGAATTTGCTAAAAGCATGTCGCACATCCGCAACAGTACGCACCTTGTTATCAGTCAAACAGTCCACCATGACTGCTGCACCGCCTATGCCATAACCTTCGTAACGTATCTCTTCATAATTCACACCTTCCAGATCACCGCAACCGCGCTTAATTGCACGCTCTACGTTATCCTTCGGCATGTTATTGTCATACGCTTTATCCATCGCCAGACGCAAACGCGGGTTGGTAGAAACATCGCCACCACCCATCTTTGCTGCAACCGTAATTTCCTTAATCAGGCGCGTAAAAATCTTGCCGCGCTTCGCATCCGTTGCTGCTTTTTTATGCTTGATATTCGCCCACTTACTATGACCTGCCATAACATCCTCTTGGCTTGCGTATGAAAAACCATAATTTTACCACTTTGCCGCCCGTTACGATAACCCTAACGACTTAAGTTACATTTCAGCAAATCACCCATGAACATTATTAAATTTCTGCTATTATTGTTTAAAAATCAATAAATAACGGAGGTTTCATGCACATACAGTTTTATGATTTGAAAACCCTGTACAAATTCATCAGCCGACCTGCTTCCTGGCTGATTATTTTGGCAGTGATCATTTTCATTACCATATCAGCGTTGATTTTTCTTTATGGTTTTGATTCTCGCATGCCTAATCGACTGGTATGCACAAACGCCAGCAATACCAACATGGTTATCATATTGATATCTGGGTTCTTATTTATAGTTACATCTATTGCGGGTGTAGGATCATTATTTGTCATTGCAGATAACTGGCTAAGAAAACGAAAATTTAATTTTCACGATCTCTGGCTACCGCTTGCCGCTATCTGCTTGGGTATTATCAGTTTCACCTTACAGATGAAAGTTTGCGGCTAAACGGATACCATACGCCTGAGCTACTATTACAAGTAGCGGGCGACCATGCCATCACGGCAGTCCTGCCCGACCTTTACTTGCACAAGATGGCCTGTACCTGGTGCAACCGTGACTGATTTATTTTTAATACACATGGCATCAATAACCACATCGAAATTGCCTGTGGGGTGAATAATTTCCAGCTTATCCCCTACACTGAATTTATTCTTCACGGCAATCTCAGCCATACCAGTTTGCGCATCGTATCCGGTCACATCACCTACATATTGGCTGCGGTTAGATTCTGAATGACCACGCATGTAATTTTGATAATCATGCGTGTGGTGACGCTCATAGAAACCGTCGGTATAGCCGCGATTAGCCAACCCTTCTAATGTCGCCAACAGATTGGTATCAAACTGTTTGCCCGCCATGGCATCATCTATGGCTTGACGGTATGATTGTGCAGTACGCGCAACGTAGTAAGCAGATTTGGTGCGACCTTCGACTTTCAGTGAATCTATACCCATCTCAACCAATCTGGCCACATGTTCAATGGCACGCAGGTCTTTTGAGTTCATGATATAAGTGCCATGGTCGTCTTCCAGCACGGGCATCAAATCTCCAGGCCGCGCACTTTCCTCTATCAAATAAACCTTATCTGCCAATGGATGACGCTGCTGCTGTCCGCAATCAGCAAAGCTGGTTTCAGCCTGCTCAAGCGCGCTGCCAAAGTTGAAATCAATCTTCTGAATATCACCAGCCGGATTTTCTTCGGCATCATGAACTTTATAATCCCAGCGACAAGAATTGGTACAAGTACCTTGATTAGGGTCACGATGATTAAAATAACCTGACAACAAACAACGTCCAGAGTACGCAATGCACAACGCGCCATGAACAAACACTTCCAACTCCATATCAGGACACTGCTGACGGATCTCGGCAATTTCATCCAGCGACAACTCACGAGACAAAATAATGCGGGTCAAACCTAATGCCTGCCAAAATTTAACCGTTGCATAGTTCACCGTATTAGCTTGCACCGATAAATGCACAGGCACTTCTGGCCACTTTTCACGCACCATCATGATTAATCCAGGGTCAGCCATAATTAGTGCATCGGGGCGCATGGCGATGATGGGCTCCATATCCGCCATATAGGTTTTAACTTTAGCGTTATGCGGCATCAAATTACTGGCAACAAAGAATTTTTTACCCAATGCGCGCGCCTGATTAATGCCCAGCTCAATTTGATCCAGCTGAAATTCATTATTACGAGCACGTAAGCTGTAGCGCGGCTGTCCGGCATAGACCGCATCTGCGCCAAAGCGAAACGCGGTGTGCATTTTATCCAGGCTACCAGCAGGCAACAAAAGTTCAGGGGCGCGTAGGCTCATGCTATAAATCTCTCTGTTATTCAATAATCTCTATTATATCAGTACGTCAGCTTGGTGAAATTTGCCAGTTTCGGTTAAAATAGCGGGATTATTTATTATCTTAACCATTTGGTAGGAAAACGCAGATGAAAACAGCTCAAGAATTACGCGCAGGTAATGTATTTATGGTCGGTAGCGACCCGATGGTGGTGCAGAAAGCTGAATTCAGCAAATCCGGGCGCAATGCATCTGTAGTTAAAATGAAAATGAAAAACTTGCTGACAGGCCAAACAGCAGAAGCAGTTTACAAAGCTGACGAAAAATTCCAGTCTGTACAATTAGAATATAAAGATTGTACTTATTCTTACTTCGCAGATCCTATGTATGTATTCATGGATGAAGAGTACAACCAGTACGAAATCGAAGCCGACAACATGGGTGACTCACTCAACTATCTGGAAGATGCAATGCCATTAGAAGTTATGTTCTACAATGGCAAAGCAATTTCTGTTGAAATGCCAACCACCGTTGTTCGCGAAGTGATTTACACTGAACCTGCGGTTCGTGGCGATACATCAGGCAAAGTGTTGAAGCCTGCACGCTTGGCTACAGGTTTTGAAATTCCGGTTGCTGCATTCGTGGAAATTGGCGACAAAATCGAAATCGACACCCGCACCAATGAATTCAAGCGTCGTGTAAACTAATACACGCTGTGTTTGAAACGACGAAAGCAGCTACGGCTGCTTTTTTCTTTTAGAGGAACGCCATGCTCACCGCTGACCAACTACTTGCTGAACTACTGCTGCGCGCACGCGAGCTCACGACTACGGAAACGATAGCGACCGAATCAAGTCTGGGTCGTATTCTTGCCACCGACCTCACCTCGGCCATTACCGTACCACCGCTAGACAATAGCGCCATGGATGGTTACGCAGTACGTGCAGCAGAATGTGTCGCTGGCGCTTTATTATCCGTCAGTCAGCGCATACCTGCCGGACAAGTAGGTACGGCTTTGCTGGCAGGCACTGCAGCTCGCATTTTCACTGGCGCACCTATACCAGCTGATGCAGATGCCGTCATCATGCAAGAACATTGCAGCGTAGAAGGTGACAGCATCCGCATTAACCGTACAATCAACTCAGGTGACAATATTCGCCGTGCAGGTGAAGACATTAAAGCAGGTGACACCGTGCTAACCGCAGGCACGCGCCTAAGCGCAGCTCACATGGGTCTAGCCGCTTCCGTGGGCTACGCAACACTCCCAGTCTATACTCGCTTAAAAATTGCCAGCTTTTCTACTGGTGATGAACTCGTCCAGCCTGGCTCGCCCCTCACCGCAGGAAGGATATACAACTCCAATCGATACACCATTGCCGGCCTCATTAAAACGCTGGACTGCGACTGGATAGACTTGGGCAGCATTCCTGACACACTGGATGCGACTTTAAAGGCATTACAACAATCCAGCCAAATGGCTGACCTCATCATCACCAGCGGTGGCGTATCTGTCGGCGAAGAAGATCACGTCAAAGCGGCTGTCGCACAATTAGGGCAAATTGATTTATGGAAAGTCGCCATGAAACCGGGCAAACCTCTGGCTTATGGCCGCATAGGCGAAGCTGACTTTATCGGCTTACCTGGCAATCCTGTTTCCGCATTTGCCACCTTCAGTCTGTTTGCTCGCCCATTCATTTTAAAACGCATGGGCGCAAAAGATTGCCTCCCCATCATCTACAAAGTTCGTGCAGCCAGCGTCTGGAACAAGGCTGGTGACCGCCGAGAGTTCTTGCGTGCACGTGCACAAGTGGGTGCAGATGGCGTACTTGCAGCCACACTATTTCCCAACCAAAGCTCAGGCGTGCTCACATCCACCACTTGGGCAAATGGTTTTATAGATCTGGAAATTGGGCAAACGATAGCGATAGGCGATATGATTAACTTCATTCCGTTTAACGAACTGCATTAATATGAATATCCAAGTACTCTACTTTGCCAAACTGCGCGAAAAGCTAGGTGTCAGCGCAGAAACGCTGGATCTGCCGGATGGCGCAGCGATGGTGGCGATGCTGCTGGATGTACTTCGTGCACGCGGTGGTGTCTGGACTGAAGCACTCGCGGCGGGGGGAAGCTTCCGCGTGGCCGTCAATCAGGAACTGGCTGAAATGACGATGCCGCTCGAAGACGGCGATGAAGTAGCAATATTTCCACCAGTGACGGGTGGTTAATTCATGAAAATTCTGGTCACCACAGATGATTTTGACTTAACCACCGAGGTTAATGCACTACGAGAAAATCAGCCGCAAATCGGCGCAGTGGTCAGCTTTGTCGGCCTAGTGCGAGACATTAACCATGACCACAGCGTCAGCTGCATGGAACTGGAGCATTATCCAGCGATGACAGAAAAATCGCTGCAAGAAATCATCACCACTGCACAGCAGCGCTGGCAAATTATTGACGCCACCATCATCCATCGTGTCGGCAAGCTCTCACCCTGCGATCAAATCGTACTGGTAGCAATCGCATCCATGCACCGAGGTGATGCCTTTGCTGCGTGTGAATTTATCATGGATTATTTAAAAACGCGCGCACCTTTCTGGAAAAAAGAACACACACCCAATGGCGCGCACTGGGTCGATGCACGAGAAAGTGATGAGTTAGCGCAACAACGCTGGTCTAAACCAGCGCCGCATTAAACTCTGCTGCTAAATCTTGTAACATCTGCTGATGGCGAATTTCGATTGCTTCAAATGCAGCAATCACCAAATGTGCTTTAGCTGTCAATTGTGCACCACCACCGCCACGCCCGCCCGTACTGGTCGCCACAAGCGGCTCACCTAAAGTTTTACCCATGGCATCAACCGCATCCCACGCCGCTTTGTAGCTCATTTTCATGGACTTCGCCGCTTGCGAAATTGAACCGGTTTCTGCAATTTTTTTCAACAAGGTCACTCGACCACGCCCTATGAGATTATTACCATTGCGCGTTACCCAGACTCTCCCCCATACTTGCATTTCTGTATTCATATTCACAAGGTGCTACATGAAAAATTTAATTCTAGCATTATTCCTCAGTTACTCCGCGGCCAGCATGGCTGCCGACACTAATGAATTTTCTCATATCTATCAAACGCAAGGAGATTTTGAGACAGTACGGGATTCGATCGTCAGTTCTGTCGAAGGACGCGGCTTGAAAATCAACCACATCAATCATATCAGCGAAATGCTGGCACGCACTGGCAAGGATTTAGGGGCGAGCAAGGAAGTATATTTAAACGCGGAACAAATAGAATTTTGCAGTGCCACTCTGTCTCGGAGCATGATGGAGGCAGACCCTACCAACATTATGGTCTGCCCATACAGCATTGCGGTTTACAATCTGCCTGCCCAACCCAACATGATATACGTAAGCTACCGCAAACCACCTGTAGTGAAAGCGCGCAGTTCACGCGAAATATTCAAACAAGTTGAGCAGTTATTAAATGACATCATTACCGAAGGTATAGACCTCAGCAAATAATCTCGCTGTGCCTGACTATTTGAATTTGTAATACTGCTGATTCAAATATGCAGCCACATGCGCTTCTTCCTCAGGGAACCATCCCGCACCAGTATTGGCATTACAGCCACTGATACGCGCTGCCAATTGTTGTGGCGTTTTCACTTTGTGGTCAGGGCGAGTGTAAATTTTCGAGCCATCACCACCATACATCGAGGCATGACAACTCACGCAAGACTTATCCACCAGGGCTTTACCCAGCTTGGGATCACCCTTATCAAACGCCATCGCACTGGCAGACAAAGCTACCCCTGCGACACACATTACTAACAAAGCAGCTCTCATTTTAAACCTTTCAAATCATTTAAGCGGGCTTCACAACTTGCAAACGGGCAACACGTTGCTGCGCATTAGGATGTGAATCATAAAACAAAGAATACAATGTATCAGGTGTCAACGTCGAGGCATTATCACGATACAGTTTAATTAATGCACTCACCAGGTCTCGACCATCGGCATGCGCAGCAGCATAGGCATCTGCCTCAAACTCATGCTTACGCGAATACACACTGGACAAAGGCTGCAATGGCAAACTGAACACAGGCAACACCAGGAAAAACAACATTAAACCAGCACCAGCACTCATCTCCTGAACATTTAATCCGGCAAAGAACCACGGGCTAGTCAGCAGTAAATTCAACACCCACAAAAACGCCAGACTCATGCTGAATATCCATACCATACGTTTGACCACATGACGATGATGAAAATGCCCCAATTCATGCGCCAGCACTGCTTCAATTTCCCCGCCTTGCAAATGTTTAATCAGCGTATCAAATAACACTATCCGCTTGGTTTTGCCAAAGCCGGTAAAATACGCATTGCCATGACGACTACGTTTCGAGCCATCCATGACAAACAAACCTTGCACGGTAAAACCACATTTATTCAACAAACTAGCAATTCCCTGCTTTAACTCACCATCAGGCAATGGTTCAAATTTATTGAATAATGGTGCGATAAAATTCGGGTAGATCGCTAATATCAACAAATTAAAACTCACCCAGACCAGCCAGGCATACAGCCACCAATACGTACCCATCGAGGCGATTATCCACAATACTGCAAACAACAATGGCAGCCCTAGTACTGCACCCACGACCGACTGCATAATCATGTCTTGCACGTACTGGCGTGGCGTCATGGTATTAAATCCAAACTGCTGTTCCAGTTTGAATTTTCGATAAATATCCAGTGGCAACTCTACTAAGCTACTCAGCACCAGCACGCTTGCAATCAACGCCACGTTACGTAGCAAAGGTTGATCCACATACTGAGCCCATAGACCGCTCACCACATTAATACCACCCGCAAGCGTAAACGCCAGCAACAACATAACCTCTACACCAATTTGAAACAGCGAAAAACGACTTTTTGCCACGGTGTAGTCTGCCGCTTTCTGATGTTGTTCCAAACTAATCTGTCCAACAAAAGCCTGCGGTACCGCATCACGATGTTGTTGGACATGACGAATCTGACGTAACGCTAACCAAACTCGCAATAAAGTGGTGGCACTTAATGCCAAGATAAAAATTAAAGTAAATGTATTCATAGTCAGATTATGCCACAATCTCATTTTTAATCGTTGAATAAGCAAAATGCCACAAGATCAAAACAACCTCATCTGGATAGACATGGAAATGTCTGGTTTGCAACCCGACAGCGACCGTATTTTAGAAGTCGCGCTGGTCATCACCGACTCGCAACTCAACACCATCGCCGAGGCCCCTGTACTCGTTGTACACCAAAGTGATGCCGTATTAGATGGTATGGACAGCTGGAACAAAGGTACGCATGGCAAGTCCGGTCTGATAGACAAAGTCAAAGCGTCAACTCTTGATGAAGCCAGTGTAGAAGCCGAAATGATCGCATTCTTGCAACTACACGTTCCTAATCGCATCTCACCCATGTGCGGCAATTCCATATGCCAGGACAGACGTTTCTTGGCTCGTTACATGCCGAAACTGGAAGACTACTTCCACTACCGCAATCTGGATGTGAGCACACTCAAGGAACTGGCAAAACGCTGGAAACCTGATGCAGTAAAGAATTTCACCAAAAACAGCAAGCATGAAGCTTTGTCGGACATCTATGATTCGATCGCCGAAATGCAGCATTATCGTGAAGTGTTTATTAAACTGGATTGATATTCTGCCTGTGTCGGAACCCAATCCGACACATTTACTGAATGATCCCGCCGCCCAAGCAGATATCTCCCTGATAGGCTACCACTGACTGTCCAGGGGTGACTGCCCATTGTGGCGTAGCAAAATTAAATTCGCATGTGTCTGCACTTAATGCTGCAACATGACATGCTGCATCAGCTTGCCGATAACGTGTTTTCGCCGCGCAACTTTGCGCCACATCAGGCACAGCACCAGCCACCCAGCTCAAGTCCGCAGCTATCAATTGCGAACGATACAACAACGGGTGATCATGCCCTTGCACCACAATCAATTCATTATTAGCCATATCTTTCGCTACCACAAACCACGGCTCACCCGCGCCACCGATGCCCAGACCCTGGCGCTGACCTATGGTGTGATAAGTCAAACCTTGATGTTGCCCCATCACTTTACCTTCTGGCGTACGCATCGCGCCTGGCGTGATGGGAAGATAGCGCTGCAGAAACTCTGTAAACGGACGCTCACCAATAAAACATATGCCTGTACTGTCTTTTTTCGCCGCATTTGGCAAACCCGCTTGCTCTGCAAGTTTACGCACATCAGATTTAAGCATATCGCCTAAAGGAAACATCGCTTTCGATAGCTGCGCCTGATTGAGTCGGTATAAAAAATAACTTTGATCCTTGCTCAAATCCACAGCTTTACGTAAATAAAACTGTCCATCTAGCTCAGACAAACGGGCATAGTGCCCTGTTGCAATTTTATCCGCACCTAGTGACATCGCATAATCGAGAAATGCCTTAAATTTTATCTCGGCATTACACAATACATCAGGGTTAGGTGTGCGCCCCGCCTGATATTCACGCAGGAAATAACTGAACACACGATCTTTATATTCAGCACTGAAATTGACCGATTCAATATCCAGCCCAATAACATCGGCCACTGCCAGCACATCTAAAAAATCTTGGCGCGCAGGACAATTATCATCGTTATCGTCCTCCCAGTTTTTCATGAACACACCGGTCACGCGATAACCTTGCTGCTTCAACAACAATGCAGTCACCGCGGAATCAACACCACCAGACATGCCCACTACAATATGCGTATTGGCATTACTCATCAGGTGATGCTCCCTGCAACCATGCTTCCAATGGGTAAATCACCGCGGGTGCGCCGTTATCTCTAAACCAGGTATCCACTACAAATTTATCTCCGCTAGCATATTCCATAATTTGAGCCCCCCAATGTACATTCACCAACAATGGTGCGCGCTCCACAGGTGACAACACATCGTGGTAAGCCAAAAAACCAAATCGTTTTAATAATTGCAGATAGGCCGTCGTATTATGCGCGTGGTCCATACAGTCCATACGCCCATCGACATCACCATCATTTACATTACCACCTTTGTCATTACCGGTCGGTGTCTGTTGCGCCGTATATCCTGCAAACAGCCCCATAGCCAAGGCTATCGCATCACGCTCCTGTTGTGACGTGGTAACCGTGATAAACAATTCACGAATATCTCGTATTTGCGTGCTGGTGAAACGTACATTAGCATGTACAGCACAGTCATAGTTATAACAAATATCAACATTCACCGCCCAGCTTGGTGCAGTGTACAACGTCAGCAATAACAACCAGACGCGCATCAGTAAGTCGTAACTACGTTTAAAGGAAAGCGCGCACCGCGCATGTAATCTTGCAGGCTATCCATTACCAGTGGACTACGATGCAATTGAATTTGCGCGCTTATTTCTTCGGGTGTTAGCCACAATGCTCGAATAATACCTGTATCCAGCGTACGCTCAGCATCGTGTCCGGTTATTTCACCAGTGTAGGCAAAGCGTAAATAAGTCCGGTCGTGCAAGGGCTGATGCCATTGGTAAATACCCACCAACGCAGTGGGCAGAAAATGATATGCGGACTCTTCCAACGTCTCGCGTATGACTGCATCCAGCAAAGACTCACCTGGTTCCAGATGACCTGCAGGTTGATTGAACAATACCCCTTCAGAAGTATGTTCCTCTACCAGTAAAAATTTGCCATGCTGTTCAATGACAGCAGCAACGGTGACGTGCGGCTTCCACACCATGGAATAAACTCACAAAAGCATAATTTTAACTGAGAAACGACAACTTCGTATCGGTTCACAACGCTCAGACAATAAAAAACGGGAGACTAGCTCCCGTTTATCGCATCACAATTAGCTTGTGGCTAATTATTTTGCAGCTGGTGCTTCAGCTGGTGCAGCTTCAACTTTTTTAGCTGCTTTTTTCTTAGCGTGGTGCTTTTTAGTTTTAGCTTTCATAGGAGCAGCAGCAGGTGCAGCAGCTTCAGTCGCAGCAGGTGCTGCAGCAGGAGCGTCAGCAGCAACAGCAGAGAAAGAAACAGCAGCGAAAGCAGCAACGATCAAAGCGGATAATAATTTGCTCATTTTGACATCCTTAAAAATAAATTAGTGTAAGTTAATATGACGCGAATTCATCGTCGTCATAGCAAGTAACGCCATAAGCTTTCATGCCGTTGACACGATATTCAAATATTTTTCAATTCCATGACAGACAATTGCCGATATTGTCCCGGAGCGAGGCTATCTAATGTCCAATTACCGATTTTCGCCCGAATTAATCGTAAAGTCGGAAACCCAACTTTTGCAGTCATACGTCTAACCTGACGATTTTTACCCTCGGTAATCGTGAGCGCAATCCAGCTTGTGGGCACTGACAAGCGAAAACGTACAGGTGGCGTACGCGACCACAGCCCATCAGGCTCCGCAATGCTTTGCGCATGCGCAGGTGCGGTGACAAAATCGCCCAAGTCCACGCCTCGCATCAAAGCCACCAGCGCATCTTCAGTCATTTCGCCCTCAACTTGCACCCAATAAGTTTTAGGTAATTTATGCTTGGGGTGTGCAAGTTGATGCTGCAAACGACCATCATCAGTTAAAATAAGCAAACCTTCACTATCGGTATCTAGTCGCCCCGCTGCGTAGACGTCCGCAATAGGGATATAATCTTTTAAGGTAGGGTGTTTGCCATCAGCACTGAACTGACACACCACACCATAAGGTTTATTAAATAATATAACTTGCCGCATACAGGATTAACTTTATTTTAGGGATTAGGGAAAATCATGACTTACCAACACATACACCTGCCAAGCTTTGGCGAAAAAATCACTGTTAATGCCGACACCACGCTTAACGTACCTGACCAGCCCATTATCCCATTTGTTGAAGGCGATGGTACAGGTGCTGATATTACTCCAGTCATGTGTAAAGTGGTTGATGCCGCCGTTGCCAAGGCATACCAAGGTAAACGCCAAATCGCATGGATGGAAATTTATGCTGGCGAAAAGGCAGTTAAAGTCTATGGCAATGATAGCTGGCTGCCTGAAGAAACCCTCAATGCCATGCGTGATTATGTGGTTTCCATCAAAGGTCCGTTAACCACGCCCACTTCAGGCGGCATACGATCATTAAACGTCGCGATGCGCCAAACTCTGGATTTGTATATTTGCTTGCGTCCTGTACGCTACTTCCAAGGCGTACCTAGCCCTGTTAAAACACCAGAAAAAGTAGATATGGTGATATTCCGTGAAAATACAGAAGACATCTACGCAGGTATAGAATGGCCAGCTGGCTCACCAGAAGCACAAAAGGTCATCAAATTTCTGCAAGAAGAAATGGGCGTCACTAAAATTCGCTTCCCGGATACATCTGCCATCGGTATCAAACCCGTATCTATCGAAGGTAGCGAGCGCCTGATCCGCAAAGCCATACAATATGCAATCGACCACAAACGTAGCTCAGTCACCTTGGTGCACAAAGGCAACATTATGAAATTCACCGAAGGTGGTTTCAAAAAATGGGGTTATGAACTGGCTAAACGTGAATTTGGTGCAGTTGATATAGATGGTGGCCCATGGTGCAAACTGCCGAATGGCATTGTCATCAAGGACGTTATCGCTGATGCATTCCTACAACAAATTCTATTAAAACCTGCTGATTATGATGTAGTCGCCACACTGAACCTTAATGGCGACTATATTTCAGATGCTTTGGCAGCGGAAGTCGGTGGTATCGGTATCGCACCAGGCGCGAACTTATCTGACAGCGTTGCTATTTTCGAAGCAACTCACGGCACTGGCCCTGACATCGCTGGTAAAGACCTGGCCAACCCATTAGCCTCTATTTTGTCTGCCGACATGATGTTACGTCACATCGGCTGGGATGAAGCAGCTGATTTAATCGTTGCTGCCATGCAAACAGCGATTACCAATAAAACCGTTACTGCTGATTTCGTGCGACTCATGGATGGCGCAACTAAATTATCTTGCTCAGCATTCGGTGACAAGATGATAGAAAATATGTAAAGCCAGCTTGCCTGCTTAAACAGCAGGCAATAAAAAAGGGTGCGAATAAATCGCACCCTTTTTCAATTCAAGCGACTAATTAAGAAGCTTGGATGTTTGAAGCTTGTTTGCCTTTAGGACCTTGCGATACTTCAAAGCTAACTTTTTGACCTTCTTTAAGAGTCTTGAAACCACCCATGTTGATTGCAGAGAAGTGTGCAAACAAATCTTCGCTACCATCATCAGGAGTAATAAAACCAAAACCTTTAGAATCGTTGAACCATTTAACTGTGCCAGTTGCCATTGCTACATTCCTTGATAAAAAATACGCCAAAAACGGCTACGGAATATTTGAGAACCAAGATTGCACAACGGCAATACCAGACTTGCTTAAACCTTGATACCAAACTCCAAGTAACTTTTTACGCTAGATACATCTTCTTTGCAAGCATTTTATATTTTTTTTATTATTTTTTAATCAATGCTTGAATTATCTACATAAAGCGTCAAAATAAAGCCTTAGTAAATTCATAGCGTAATAGCATCAAATGGCGATAAAACAGCGGGAAGGTACAGTACTCTCACCCAGTAAGGCGAAATTAAAATCACCGCCTATGTATAAAGTATTATTGCTCAATGACGATTACACACCTATGGACTTCGTTGTACACGTTTTGCAACATTTTTTTCATAAGTCGTATGAACAAGCCACACAAATCATGCTCAAAGTACATACAGAAGGGCGTGGGATCTGCGGTTTGTATACGGCTGATTTAGCGGCGACCAAGGTCGCACAAGTTTTGGCTTTTGCCCGCCAACATCAACATCCGCTACTTTGCGTGATGGAGGAAAATTAAATGATTGCCCAAGAGCTCGAAGTCAGCCTACATTTAGCGTTTATGGAAGCACGCCAGAAACGCCACGAATTTATCACCGTAGAGCATCTGCTTTACGCGATGCTGGATAACCCATCCGCATCTGAAGTCCTGCGCGCTTGTGCTGTCAATATTGACACGCTACGGCAGCAGCTTGCTGACTTCATCGCTGAACACACACCTACCGTCGCAGGCACAGAAGAAATTGACACGCAGCCTACACTCGGTTTCCAACGGGTCATTCAGCGCGCAATTCTGCATGTTCAGTCCTCGGGCAAAAAAGAAGTGACTGGAGCGAATGTCTTGGTTGCGCTGTTTGGCGAAAAAGACGCACATGCCGTATTTTTCCTTACTCAACAAGGTTTAACACGGCTGGATGTGGTCAACTACTTGTCGCACGGCACTAGCAAAAACGAGCAACCCGAATCCCAGCCTAGCGAATCCAGCAGTAACAGCGAAGAGTCAAACACCGCATCAGCACTGGACAGTTACACCAGCAACCTCAATGAGCAAGCACTCGCCGGAAAAATTGATCCGCTTATTGGGCGTGCCGAGGAACTTGAACGCGTAATTCAGACGTTATGTCGTCGCCGTAAAAATAACCCGTTATTAGTCGGTGAAGCTGGCGTGGGTAAAACTGCGATAGCCGAAGGCTTGGCACGTCGTATAGTCGAAGGTGACATCCCGGATGTGCTCGAAGACAGCACTGTTTACTCATTAGACATGGGTGCGTTATTGGCAGGCACAAAATACCGTGGCGATTTTGAACAACGCCTCAAAGCTGTACTGAAGCAACTCAATGACGATCCTAAAGCGATACTGTTTATTGACGAAATCCACACCTTAATCGGTGCAGGCGCAGCTTCGGGCGGCACGCTGGATGCATCCAATCTACTCAAACCAGCGTTGTCATCTGGCCAACTAAAATGTATAGGTGCGACAACTTACACTGAATATCGCGGCATCTTTGAAAAAGACCATGCATTATCGCGCCGCTTCCAGAAAGTAGACGTCAATGAGCCTAGCGTAGAGCAGACTATCGCCATTTTACGCGGCTTGAAATCACGCTTCGAAACACACCACAGCGTGAAATACACCGCTTCTGCGCTGATTACAGCAGCAGAATTATCAGCACGCTATATCAATGACAGACATTTACCTGATAAAGCCATTGATGTCATTGATGAAGCGGGTGCTGCGCAACGTATTTTGCCTAAATCCAAGCAAAAGAAAATCATCACCAAAAAAGAAATTGAAGAAATTATCGCCAAAATTGCGCGTATCCCTTCTAAACACGTCAATACTGATGACAGAGATGCACTCAAGCATTTAGATCGCGATTTGAAAACCGTCGTATTTGGTCAGGATCCCGCCATAGCTGCACTTACTGCGGCTATCAAAATGGCACGCAGTGGCTTAGGCAATCCACAAAAACCGATAGGCTCATTCCTGTTCTCCGGCCCTACAGGTGTCGGCAAAACTGAAGTGGCAAAACAGTTGGCCTACACCATGGGTATCAGTCTCATACGTTTTGACATGTCTGAATACATGGAACGTCATGCTGTATCGCGCTTAATCGGCGCGCCTCCAGGTTATGTAGGTTTTGATCAAGGTGGTTTACTGACAGAAGCTATCACCAAAACGCCTTACGCCGTCCTACTGCTCGACGAAATCGAAAAGGCGCACCCTGACGTATTCAACGTGCTGTTGCAAGTCATGGATCACGGCACGCTTACGGATAACAATGGACGCAAAGCCGATTTTCGCAACATTATTATTATCATGACCACCAATGCCGGTGCAGAATCACTAAGCAAATCCTCTATAGGCTTTACTTTAGGGAAACAGGTTGGTGACGAGATGGCCGAAATTAAGCGCATGTTCACGCCCGAATTCCGCAACCGGTTGGATGCGACTATCTCGTTTGCACCACTTTCGCAAGACATCATCTTGCGTGTGGTAGATAAATTCCTTATGCAACTGGAAGACCAGCTGCATGAGAAAAAAGTTGATGCGCATTTCACCGACGCATTGAAAGCCTATCTAGGTAAAAAAGGCTTTGATCCATTAATGGGTGCTCGCCCTATGGCTCGTCTGATACAAGACACGATACGCCGCGCACTGGCTGATGAATTATTGTTCGGCCGTTTGGCGAATGGTGGCACAGTGACCGTGGATATAGATGAGAATGACGCGCTGAAGCTGGAATTTGCAGAAGAACCCGTAACCACCTGAAGCTAGCCTCTACAAACACACACGGGCATTGATCTACTCAATGTCCGTGTTGTTATGCTTTAGTGATAATGTCCGCGCATCAACATAGTTGCAAATTCATCTGCAGATACAGGCTTGCTGTAATAATAACCTTGTAGCACATCACAGCCGTATTTCATCAGGAAATCACGTTGCAGGGCATTTTCCACCCCCTCCGCTACCACCGACAAATTCATGGCGTGTGCCAGACGTATAGTTGCGGTCACTATAGCCGCGGCATCATCGCTTTCATGTTCCAAATCCTGAATAAATGACCGATCAATTTTTACCGCATCTATCGGGAAACGTTTCAAATAGCTCAAACTGGAATAACCTGTACCAAAATCATCTATGGAAATATATATACCACGTTGCTTCAACGCAATTAAGGTATCAATGGTAAGGTTAGCATTGCTCATCGCAACACTCTCAGTAATTTCCAACTCCAGTAAATCAGCTGGAATTTGTGTTTCAACTAATACCTGATCAATTAACACCAGCAAATCCGGTTGCAAAAACTGACGCATGGATAGATTGACACCCACCCTCTGCACGGGCAAACCCTGCTCACGCCACTGGCGCATCTGTTCGCATACCTCGCGTAAGCTCCATGCACCCACAGGCAATATCAGCCCGATGGACTCCAGCACTTCCAGAAACTTATCAGGCTCAATCAGACCTTTCGTAGGATGATGCCAGCGTATCAGAGCTTCGCATCCTACTATCTGTTCACTGGCAGTTGCTACTTTTGCCTGATAATACAATTCAAACTGATGCTCTGCCAACGCCACTCGCAATTCACTTTCTAATTGCAATTGCATTTTGGTATGACTATCCATACTACTATTAAAGAGCATGAATCCGGAATCGTTACGTTTTGCTCGATACATTGCCGTATCAGCCTGGCGCATCAATTCCTCAGCCACATTAATTCTGTTGGTATCAGACCAGTTCAGCGTCATCATGGATTCTAATGCTGCGATACCTATGCTGCCCGACACCACATAATCATGCCCACCCAATTTAATCGGTGTACGCATTGCAGCTAAAATCTTGTGTGCCACTGCCGCGGCAGCTTCACGTGCATTATGCCCGGAAATCAATACGGTAAACTCATCTCCACCCAAGCGCGCCACAAAATCATCATTACGTAAACAACGCTGAATCCGACGGGCATATTCCTGCAACACCAAATCGCCCATGGCGTGACCCAAAGTATCATTGATATTTTTAAACCTGTCTAAATCCATAAACAGCAACGCGACATCAAGCCCGTTCATATAGGCCGTATTCACCACATTTTCCAATTTTTCAACTAATGCCGTACGATTAGCCAAGCCTGTCAAACTGTCTCGATAAGCAATTTCGAAATAACGCCGTTCAACATGACGATGCTCCGCCAATGCCGCCACGATCAAAAACCCTGGCACACTAAGAATAATCAGCAATGTTTGTAAGTTTACAACTTCCAGATAGGGTACTGAAGTACCCACCCACCTGGGCTCGCCCAGTACCAGAGCCACCACCATAGCTGCCGCACTCAATATCGAAATGGCAAGTCCAAAGCCGCCCAAACGTAGCGCTGCCCAGACGATGAAAGGGAAAAGCAAATGAAATTGCGGATCAAAATTAGGGGTACCCATCCACTGCAAATGCGTACCCCCGATGACCAACACCATCAGCACTATCAAAATTACCGCCTCAACCAACTGCCCACGCGAAGGTCTAACAACATAAGCCGCATATAACGACATCACCGCAGGAGCTACGACTAAATCTCCCACCAAATCGCCCAGCAACCACACCCCCAGCGCATTTAGCCAATTTTCGCCTGGCATAGCCCCTAATGCGACCAACGCACTTGCACCAAGTACTGCACTCATCAATGCTGCCAAAGGTACAGCGATAAATGACAACCTCACCACATCCACAATGCGATCTAGCTGCCAGCGGAACGTTCCGTCTAAATGCACGACCCACCAGGCCATCACCACAGCAGCACTACTCCCCACACCAAACATAAATGCAAGTGGTGCAGGTATCATGCCCAGATTGGCAAAAAAACTACCTATCAATATGCTGGGTAAATAACGCGGCCCAAACAACACCACTGTAGCGATCCCAAACCCACTCGCCGGCCAGATTGCACTAATGCTGCCATTGACGAATGGTGCTATCCATAGGCCAAACTTTGCCAAAGCCATATTTATCAAGCAAAGCACTAACAAACCCAGCCAGTATCTAGGTTGTTTGATGAATTGTGGCACTGCTATCATGAAGATTAACTATTATTAACTTGCTACATGCTGCTCAATATGCGCCTGCACCGCAGTAAGCGCGTCTTGCAATGTATCTTCACTCAACTCATTTAATGACTCACCCAGCATTTCAGCCGCAATCAGACTGGCCTCTGGCAATTGTGCGCTATCCATCTCCGCCACGAATACTGCCGCTGACCCACATACGCGTAGCAATGCATCACGCTCACGCATAAGCATTTCAACTTCGTTACGTAACATGGAGACTTCTTGTTGTGTTTGTGGCATGTTTCTTCCCCCTTAAAACTATAAAAATAAAGTCAGTACGCCTGTATAGCCGTACAAACGGTCATGCGAAATTTCACCATTAGCAAAAAAACCCACTAAAGGCACATCTCCCAAGACTTGCTGTATCAATTCTAATTCAGCCGATTTTGCACCAAACAAGCTTTCACCGCGACCTAAGCATGAATAGTACACCGCCCCGCGTGGTTGCGTTGTTAAACGGCCTTGCAAATCTTCCAGCATCGCCAACATATCCGCCTGCGCCGCACCAGCATCACGACGACAAAACAACACCTCCGCCGCCGCAGGAATTTCTTCGCTAATCGCAACCAGACGCTCAGTCGTATCCGCACCGATCAAATTACGCACCAGATAATCCCGACTATCACAGCCCGGGATACTCAAAGCCGCAAAAATGTAACCTGCCGCCCGACTTAAATCACGTGCCAGAATTTCACCTATATCCTCATATAACACATCCAGAGCAGGTCGATTATCCAGCGTAATCAAGATATTTTCATGACAGGCAGTCACCGCATGACGCGGGCCTATTGGTGTCACACCCTGTGTCAACCGGGTCATTACCGCTACAGCTTCAGTGAACATCACTCCCGACAAACCACCATGCACTACCTCATCAGCCACCTGCAACGACTGGAAACGTGAGCTACTGATTCCACCCGTAATAAATCCAGTTGCCATGCCAGCTGCCGTCGCCTCTATCAGCTCAGGAATCTCTGCATTGCGGGCATCGCCATGTACCAAGGCATAATACGCAGCCTGTCCATGCACCGTAAAGCCATCCAGCTCTTCCGCCACACGTGCCACATCGGTTACTGGTGCAAACACCCGAAATGCATTGTCGGGAAACTCACCTAGCATCACCACTATGGCGGATTCATCCAGATACTCATGCCCAGTAACGCAAACACCGATGCCCACTGATCCTACCCATTGCGCAATACCTGTCTGCTCACGCAATTGCGCCAACATATCACTCAGTCTGTTCGCATATAAATCAGTCACATAAACAAAACCCAGGTTTGCAGTCGCTGATACAGGCTGCAACTGCCGCACGCAATCCTGCACCGCTTCCATCCACTGCCCTATATTTGAGTGTGCATAAGCAAATGACATATTTACGCCGCCTTTGTCCATTTCGCGTCCAGCACCTTACGCATGCGTGCTGCCGCCTGCGGGCTAACACCTGGCACTTGCGCCAACGCCTCCACATCCGCTGCAAAAACCGCTGCCGCACCACCAAAATGATTCAGCAATGCCTTAGCCATAACCTCATTAACACCCGGCAAGCCTTCCACCAGATAACGCTGACCATTCACAGGATCAAACGGCTTACCATTACGCATCACCACCGGATGCCCCATGCCATGCTGTGCCTGATGTGCCATGGTATAAAGTATTTCCGCTGTAAACCCTTCACTCGGACTTGGTACCAAGGGCACGCTTTGCATCACCGCCATCCAGGCAATCGCCTCACGTATTACCACAGGGTCTGTATGAAAACGCCCACCATAAATATCGCCTTCAACGATATAAATCACCTGATCATAACTGGACTTGAGCTTACCCACCTCGCTAAACAAGCGTTTATCCATAATCGCCAAAGTAAAATCCGTTGCCGACTTACGCTCAACCACAACACCGCCACCCAAATCATAATCGCCACTATCCAGCTCTGCCATTTGTAACGACAAGCCCTTGCAACTGGCTGGATACTCATTCCAATGCTGTAAAACAGCTGATTTTTGTTCACGTGGATGATAGGTGATAGTTGTTATTACATCAGTCATAATCTAAATACTCTTATTCAAGTTGAACCTTCATTCTACGGAGTTAGCTGCCATGCGCCTACGGCTATTTATTTTTCTATTATTATCCTGCACTGCACACGCAGATCCTGACATCAGTGGTAACGCAGTTGAGTGGTCAGGACAAGTCACACAACAATATCGCGATGGCGACAACACCTGTTTCGAGCTAACCCGCCATAACGCCATGCCTGCCAAATTCAAAACCTGCGTATATGGCTACTATGATGCTACACAATACGGCATGGGTAAATGGTTAAAAGTGACTGGTCTGCTGCAAACTGACACCACACCTGTCACCATTACCGCGGCACAAATCAGCCTCACCGATGCACCACTGCCACCACGCAGATATCGTTCTGATTATGGCTATCCGCGATACGATCCTTTTGACCCATTTAATCGCTATTACTAGGTGCCTAACCATGGCTAGGCAACGACATTTGCGGTATGCTTAGTCGTTTGTTGATATCAGTTTACACATCATGGGATTATTCGATTTTTTAGGGTTCAATAAACTGCCCACAGGCGTAACCAATAGCACTTTAGTGATTACTGACGCAGCCACGTACGCGCGCGCAGACCTGTTCATCACAGCACTACAAACCAAATTTCATAACGTTGCGATTGCGCTGGTCGATCACAGTCACCCTGCCCCAGCCTTGCCCCACTTTACACTGCCTGGCGACATCTCCACTGCTGCACAGCGCATAGCCAAAGCCCAGCCACAACGCGTGATTATGCTGGGATTAGGTGAACAATATCTGCCACTGGCGCTTGCCACATCCAGCCCACGTTACTGGATCAACGCGCAGGATGCAGGCATAGCCCAAGCAGGTTGCAAACTTATAAGCACCAGTAGCGCCGGCATCAAGATTGATGGTGCGCTCGCATTAGGTGACCCACTAGCTGATTTAACCAGCCTGCCACAAATCACACCTGACACTGAAATCTGCCTGCGTTTCAAAGAACAGCACGAAAGTGAGCGCTGGCTGGGCTACTTCGCCGCCACCGGTGAGGATGAAGAGGATACGGCTTATGCGCTGTTCAGTCGCGCCATACGCCACAAAATGGGCATGATGCTGCTCGCCCCACGCGACCCGGCTCGTTGTGAACCGGTCTATCGCGAATCCATCCGATATCGTTTGCAAACCATACGTCACGCACGTTTTTCAACTTCGTTTGTGCCGCTGAAAACGCGTGTCTATTACATAGAACAAGCCGAACCTATCGCCAGCCTGTACGGTTGCGTCGATTTCGTCGTCGTCGGCGCTACTCTGAACCAGAATGCCAAAAATGCACCCGACATCATCACGCCCATCTTGCACAACCGCCCCGTCATTGTCGGCACAGCGCACCGTGAGAACCCATTACTGGCTGCCGCCATCGCCGCTGGCGTAGTATGGACAGGGGATGACAACGAGCAAATATTCAACCACATCAAAACCATCATCGACACCCCGCAACAAGGCCAGCAACGTGCACAACTGGCTCAGGCATGGCTGCAACTACAAGTCGGAGCCATGAATCGTGTTCTGGATCACATCCAATAATTCATGTACCTGACTGCGCTCAATGAATTCGATTTTCACCCCAGCTTAAGTCACAGCGCGGGTGTCAGTCTGGTGCTATTTACCGCACCGCATTGCGGCAGTTGTCGAGTGTGGGTGCAATTATTGCAAAACTTATCCACCCCGCTCATCCAGCACGCCTACAGTGTCGATGTGCAAACCGCCACCGCGCTGGCGCGCGAATACGACGTGTTTCATCTTCCCAGCCTGTTTCTGTTTGTCGATGGGCGCTTCCATGCCCCGCTACAGGCCGAAGCACAGCCCAGCGCAGTTGTCGCTGCCATACAGCACGCACTAAACGCACCCGCCCACGAAGAACCATGAACATAGATCAGTACGGCGTTGCCAGCCACACCCGTTTTATCGCCTCACCACATTGTGACTTTCGTGCCAGTGAAAACGACATCCGCCTTATCGTCATCCACAACATCTCATTACCACCAGGGCAATTTGGCGGCAACGGCATCATCGAACTATTCACCGGTAAACTCGATGCTCAGGCCCACCCCTACTATGCTGACATTGCCCATTTACGCGTTTCCTCACATTTCTTGATACGTCGTGACGGAGAGTTAATTCAATTTGTGCCCTGCAGCAAACGCGCCTGGCACGCTGGCGCCTCCAACTGGCAAGGCTGGGACAGATGCAACGATTTCTCCATAGGCATAGAGCTGGAAGGCGACGACTTTAGCGCATTCACCGATAGCCAATATACCAAACTCAGCTCCCTGATCCGCGGCCTGCAACTTCGCTACCCCAACACCGCACTTACCGGCCACAGTGACATCGCACCCACCCGCAAAACCGATCCCGGACCTTATTTTGACTGGAAGCGGATATGCTAGACGACACTCTCAAACAGCACACGCCGATGATGCAGCAATATTTGCGCATCAAGGCCGAGCACACGGATAAACTGCTGTTTTACCGCATGGGTGATTTTTACGAGCTGTTTTTTGATGATGCGGTACGCGCTTCGCAGTTACTCGGTATTACCCTGACCACACGCGGCGCAACCGCAGGTCAGCCGATTAAAATGGCAGGTGTGCCCTACCATGCTGCCGAGCAATATCTAGCCAAGCTGGTGAAGTCAGGATTATCCATTGCCATCTGCGAACAAGTCGGCGACCCTGCGACCAGCAAAGGCCCGGTAGAACGCCGTGTTGCGCGCATCGTCACCCCGGGTACTGTCACTGATGCAGCGTTACTGGATGAGCACAAGGACAACCTGCTGCTCACCATCTCACCCGCTAACAACGATATACTCGGACTGGCCTGGCTCAATTTATCCAGTGGCGCATTCTTTATCAGCGAGATACCTGCGCAGCAACTCACTGCCACGCTGGAACGCATCGCACCTGCAGAAATATTGATTGCAGATGATGCCGAATATCCAGCCATCACTGACAGCATCAGCCTGCACCGATTACCCACCTGGCATTTTGACCGCAAACGCGCGCAGGAACTGCTCTGCCAGCAATTCGCCACCCATGATTTACGCGCCTATGGCTGTGACGACATGGATAACGCATTGCAAGCCGCAGGCGCATTATTGCAATACGCCCACAGCACACAACGCGGACAGTTGCCGCATATCAATGGCTTGCAGGTTGCACGTGACAATGAATTTGTCGGCATGGATGCAGCAACACGGCGCAATCTGGAAATCAGCGAAACGCTACGCGGCGAAGCTGCACCCACATTACTCTCGCTGCTCAACACCTGCGCTACGCACATGGGTACACGCCGATTGCGTCACTGGCTGCATCATCCACTGCGTGATCGTGACGCCTTACGCTTGCGTTCCAGTGCAATTGCCACATTAGTCACAGCACCGCGCGAACGTGAACAGCTGCATCAACAGTTACGTGACTGCGGAGACGTCGAGCGTATCAGCGCACGCATCGCACTGTCGAGCGCGCGTCCACGCGACTTATCAGGCTTACGCGACAGCTTGGCACTATTACCCGCACTACAACCGCTACTCGCACAACTCGACAATCCGCTGTTAACACAACTCGCTGCCGATTGTGCACCGCAGAGCGCATTGCATACGCAACTGGTTGCCGCATTACGTGCCGAACCTGCGGTAGTGCTGCGCGAAGGCGGCGTTATCGCCGATGGCTACGATGCCGATCTAGATGAACTGCGTGGCTTGCAAACCAACAGCGGCGAATTCCTCATTGCCCTGGAAGCGCGTGAACGTGAGCGCACAGGGATAGCCACACTGCGCGTCGAATACAACAAAGTCCACGGCTTCTACATCGAAATCAGCCGCGCTCAGGCCGACAACGTACCTGACGATTATCGCCGTCGGCAAACGCTGAAAAATGCCGAGCGCTATATCACGCCCGAGCTCAAAGCCTTCGAAGACAAAGCGCTCTCTGCTGCCGACCGCGCCCTCGCTCGCGAAAAAATGCTCTACGATGCGCTGCTGGCCGACCTGCTCACGCATGTCCCGGCACTGCAAACCCTCGCCGCCGCACTCGCGCAAATCGACACTTTGTGTTGTCTGGCGGAACGCGCCAGTACGCTGAATTTTTGTCAGCCTGAGCTGGTCGATGATAATGTCATCAGCATCATCGCAGGACGGCACCCCGTGGTAGAAAGCCGCATCGCCGAATTTATCCCTAACGACACCGATCTATCACGCAGCCGCCAGATGCTGCTGATTACGGGACCGAATATGGGTGGTAAATCCACCTACATGCGCCAAACTGCGCTGATTACATTGTTAGCATGTTGCGGTAGCTGGGTACCCGCCACTAGTGCCCGCATCGGTACCATAGACCAGATATTTACCCGCATCGGCAGCTCAGATGACTTGGCAGGTGGACGTTCCACGTTCATGGTGGAAATGACCGAAACCGCGCACATATTGCACAATGCCAGCAAACACAGCCTGGTGCTACTGGATGAAATCGGGCGCGGTACGTCAACCTTTGACGGGCTTGCACTGGCCTGGGCAGTTGCGCGTCAGCTTGCTGAAAAAACGCGCGCTTACACCCTATTCGCCACCCATTATTTCGAGCTTACCCAATTACCCAATAGCCTGCGCCAGATAGCTAACGTGCATGTGCAAGCTATCGAACATAAAGACCGCATCATATTTTTACACAGCATCAAAGACGGTCATGCCAGCCAGAGCTACGGCCTGCAAGTCGCCGCGCTAGCGGGCGTGCCACCCGCCACCATCAGCGCGGCTCGACGCAAATTAGCCGAACTCGAACAAGCCGCAACCCATGATGCGCAGCAACCTGATTTATTCAGCACTGTTGCTGTTGCACCAGCGCATCCCGCGATAGAATTATTGAACGGCGTTAATCCCGACGACCTCACCCCCAAAGCCGCATTGGAGTTACTTTACACTTTGAAATCACTCAACCCATGAGCGCCATTCCTCTACTCGAAGGTCGCGTCATTGCCAGCTATGGTCGGCATTATCAAGTTGAAGTTGACCAACAGCAGGTACTTGACTGCGTAACCCGTGGCAAACAAAGCAATGTCGCATGTGGTGATTGGGTCAGGCTCAAACTCACCAGTCCCAATCAGGGCGTAATTGAATCCATCATCACCCGAACCAGCCTGCTCTACCGCTCCGTCGAACATCGCAGCAAACTCATTGCCGCCAATGTCGATCTTGCTGTTATCGTCGTTTCGCCCGTACCCAGTTATTACGATTTGCTGGTCAATCGCTGCCTCATTGCCGCACAAGCCGCAGGCATAGAGAGCCTGATCTGCCTCAACAAATCCGATCTGGGTGAAGTTGCCGATGCCGCCTACACTAAGCTATGCAGCTATCGCGAACTCGGCTACAACCTCATACGCGTCTCCGCCAAACATGACATCAGCCAGCTCACGCCCTATTTACAAGGCAAAACCAGCGTCCTTGTCGGCCAGTCAGGCATGGGGAAATCCAGCTTGATCAACGCACTACTCCCCGAAGCCGCCGTCGCCACCCGTGACGTTTCCAGCGCGTTAGACTCAGGCAAACACACAACCACCAGCGCCACACTCTACCACCTCAACGCTAACAGCCACATCATCGACTCACCAGGGATGCAAGCATTCGGCCTCAACCATATCCGCGCAGGCGAACTAGACCAACTATTCACCGAATTCCGCCCCTACATAGGCCATTGCAAATACAGTAACTGCCGCCACACTCACGAACCCAACTGCGCTGTGCTCAATGCGCACGAAGCTGGCAAAATCAGTGATGCACGCCTGTCAGCTTATCAGGATATATTGCGGGGATTAAGCTAAATATGGCAATGTTAGAACTGACCCTGCTTCCCAATTTCACAGACACAGAATTAATTGTTCATCCATACACCAAAACCAATTATAAGAACTAAAATCACCAGAAAACCCACAAGGCTTACCCAACCTTGACGATGATCATCAATTCTTGAGTTAAAGCGACCCAGTGTCAAAACCCTAAGACAAAAACGGCCAACATTAAAACTTATAACCTCAATGAACAAATAAAATATAAATTCTAATATCGTATCTAACATAGACTATTGGTTCCCATTTCACCCATTCTAAACAGCCCAATTCTCAACTTGCAAACCATCAACACGAACAAATTCACGTTCATTATTGGTCACCAGCACCCAGCCCTCAGCACGGGCATGAGCGGCAAGCCACAAATCATTATTACCAATCAGCTCACCGCGACGCTGTAGGGCAGCGCGAATTTTCCCATAGTGTTCACCAACCACTTCGGTCAAAGGGGCGATACACATACTGGCCTCAAGTTGATTAATTACAGCAATTGCACGGTCTCGTGACTGGCTTTTCTCTGCGCCAAAACGTAATTCACCTAAGGTAACAACCGACATGACTAACTCATCCAACGTATGTTGCGCAAATCGCTCTCTCACTGCCTGAGGATTGTCTTTTGCAATATAAATACAGATGTTAGTATCTAATAAATAACGAACTGCCATCAGAATGCCGGCCTCTCTTGCGGCTGATCATCATCACGTCCTTGCGCCATGAAATCAGCGGGCAGGCTTGTCAAAGCATCAAAAATAACTTGTGCGTCTCCCCGCCGATGACGTAAAACAACCTCATCACCCCGTCGAAAAATCTCTACCCGATCAGTATCAAAACGAAACTCCTTTGGCAAACGTACTGCCTGACTATTGCCTGATTGAAATACCCGTGCATAAATCATGAGCCACCCCACAAAAAGATATACGTTAAGTATATACTTATTTACATTAAACCCAAGTAATAACCAGAGTAATTTTTGAAAATAACTCATGAAATCCTACTGTTGATTTTCGTTACAGCGTTATTCATATCCAATACAGAATTCCCGCCATATGTACTGTCATCGCATATAAATCAATTTAAAACCTCACCTCTTAATTATACCGTTTGACAATATTGGACAGTCGTCCTAATATATTAGGACGATCATCCAACAAATAAGGGGCGACTATGAAAACAGTATTAGTGACAGGTGCAAATGGATTTGTTGGTAGCCACATCATAGAAGCATTACAGATGCAAAATGATGTTCATATTATCGCCGCCTGTCGCGACCCGGAAAAACTGCCAAAGGGGTACAAAGGTGAAATCCGCATAGGCGATTTGCGTGATAAAGATTACCGCGAAACGCTGGTAAAAGGAGTTGATGTCCTGTGTCATGCGGCGGCATGGACTTCATTGTGGGATCACGCACAGGCATCCAATGAGTTATATCTGCAACCCACATTAGCACTAATCGAAACCGCCCGTGCTGCCGGTGTTAAACGTTTTATCAATACCAGCACCACCAGCGCATCATCACCGCTAAACTCATCTGACGCCATGAGCCACGGCATCCCGCGCACATTTTGGCCACATCTTTGCAATGTCGTTGCGATTGAAGATGCCTTACGTGAACAAGCCAGTACACACTTTCAAGTAATAAACCTCAGACTGGGTATCTTTGCTGGTCATCGATATGGTCTGGGTATATTACCCATACTTACCCCACGACTGAAAACACATCTCGTACCCTGGGTTGCAGGTGGTCGCACCAGTTTACCGATAGTTGACGGTCGCAACATAGGCCAGGCTTTTGCCTTAGCTGCAATTACTGATGGGCTGGCCGACTACGAAGGATTCAATATCGTTGGCCCGCAAGTACCCACTGTACGCGAAGTCATTATTTTGCTTAGTAAAGAATTTAACTTACCTAGCCCACATTTTAGCGTACCGTTTGCCATCGCATATCCTTTTACCTGGCTGATGGAGAAACTTGATGCTATTGTGCCGTGGGAACCACTGGTGACACGCAGCATTATTCATCTCATGGAAGAAGTCAGTGCTGACAACAGTAAAGCGGAGCACTTACTGGGTTATAAACCAACTCACACATGGCAGGAAGCTGTACGCGCACAGATGCATGAAATGCAGAAATATCAAAAAAATCCGATGTCGATGTCCAAGGCGATAGCTTGACATGTCAAAAAGACTTACAGCTGGAGAAATAGCCCCTGACTTTCAGGCGACTGACCAGCTTGGCAACATGATGAGCCTGAGTAATTTTCACGGGCGGTGGTTGCTACTATCATTCTACCGCTATGCTTCTTGTCCCTTATGTAATTTGCGAGTACACGAGCTATCTAAGTTACATGCTGAGTTGCAAGCTTATGGGCTAGATATGCTTGCGGTATTCCAATCCCCTGCTGAAAAAATAGACACCTACGTTGGAAACCAGCATCCACCCTTCCCGCTTATCCCAGATCCACAACAGATACTTTATAAACGTTATGGCGTTATCCATAGCTGGGCGGGGTTTCTCATTGCATGGATTAAAAGACTGCCCACAATCAGCCATGCAGTATTTCGTCAGCGGTATTTACCTGGTACTGTAGAAGGTGGCATACACCGTATTCCGGCCGACTTTCTCATTCGCCCAGATGGGCATATTGCAGAAGCATATTATGGTCGAGATATTGGTGACCACATGCCGATAGATAGAATTCGACAGCACCTCCATGCTAGCATTGCACACAACTAATTCGACCACGCACATATTAGAAACCACAAAATGACACTCATACGCAAAGGCGAAAAAACGCGCGCCGATATAGTAGCTTGCGCTAAACAACTGTTCTACCAACGTGGCTATACCGATACCTCGTTTACGGATATTGTCGATGCATCCAAATTGCACCGTGGCAATATTTACCACTACTTCAAAACTAAAGATGACATCCTTGATGCCGTGATTACTCAGCACCTCGAAGACTTCAGTACACGGCTCCATCTCTGGGACACGACGCAACCTGACGCCAAAGCAAAATTAACCGCTTTTGTGGACATGATTACGGGTCGTAAAATGGAACTGGTTGAGTATGGCTGTCCTATAGGCACACTCAACACCGAACTAGCGAAACACAAGCGCGAACAACAGCAAGCTGCCCGCGCTTTATTTGATTTATTTCGTGATTGGCTGGCTGTTTGTTTTCGTGAGCTGGGTAAAGGTAATGAAGCACAAGCTCTGGCTCTCCATTTACTCGGGCGGGCGCAGGGCATAACCCTCCTCGCCCATGTTTATCACGATACGACACTGTTACAGAACGAAATCAATACACTACACAGTTGGATAGCAGGATTATAAAACCAACTCACACACCGGCCATCTTGATCCCAATGTATTAGCCGCAAAAATACGCTAAACTCCAAGCATTATTATTCCAGCTATATCATCATGCTATTACTAGGACTAGATCTTGAAACGGGTGGCGCATTTAACGCACCCATGGACACCAACTTCATTACCGAAGTCGGCCTGGTGTTATGGGATACCGAATTTGCACAGCCGGTAGATTTTTTATCGCTACTCATCAAACCCGGCCAGCCTGTCTCACCCGAATCGGTTGAATACACAGGAATCAGCGACGAACTATTAGCTCAACACGGCCATCCTGCGGACATACGCACCTTACAACCCATCACCAAGTTGATGAACAAAGCTGATTACATCGTGGCGCATAATGGTCGTGATTTTGACCGTCCCTTGCTGGAAGCTGCATTTACCCAGTTTGGTCTTAAAATGCCCGCCACACCTTGGTTGGATACTCAGTACGACGTAGATTACCCACGCCCTTGCAGAAGCCGCAGTCTGATTTATCTGGCGGGATATCACGGCATAGTCAATCCTTTTGCCCACCGTGCCGTCACCGACGTCCTCACCATGCTCACCATACTCGCCCGCTACGACATAGCGGAAGTCGTCGCCAACAGCCAGCGCAAGTGGCTCATAGTTCAAGCCAATGTTGGTTACGAAGAACGTGAGATGGCAAAGGAAAAAGGATTCCGCTGGCAACAGGATGGTGGCAAAGTCTATGAAAAATGCTGGGTTAAACGCGTGCGTGAAGATCAGCTCGCCGCCTTACAAACCAGTTGTGATTTTAATCTGACAATACTGGATCGGTTTTGAAACTCAAATGCTACGGACTAACGTGGTCTGGGCTTTTCTTTTGAGTCCAGGCTATACGTTACATGCTTACGTGGATTGAGGTAAGCATGGGCTTCAGGTGATAACTCAGCAACACGCAAGCTTTTGGTTATTTTGATATCAGCTTCATCAGCAAGATGCAGTATTACCGCTTCATTTTTTGGTGTATCAGCATCATAAATCAACACATCGGGTTTCATCGGGTTGGTCGCATTCACACACAGCACCAGCCCCACAAAATCATTAGACAGTCGCACTATACTACCTGGTGGATACACACCCAGCCCCTTGATAAAAGATTTAAGCATCTCATCATCAAATTGCGCACGCCGCTTGGCAAACATACGTGACAATGCTTCTGCCGGTGTTAGTCCGGCTAAACCATGGCCTGGATTACATAAATTATCGTAAGTATTCACTATTGATAGTACACGTGAAATAGGGGACATTTTATCCCCCGTAAGATGCCGAGGATAACCACTTCCGTCAACATATTCATGGTGCTGCAAAATAGCAAGCAAAGCTGCATTTGATAAGCCCATTTTTTTTGCGACAGCCACCCCGATTTCACTATGTTGCTCAACTATCGTTTGCTCCGCCTTGGTAAGCGGGTCGGTTTTAGCCAATATTTTATGCGGGATATCGTTCTTACCAATATCATGTAACATTGCAGCCATACCAAGATCTTGCATATCTGCATTACTGAAGTCTAATGATTTAGCCAGCATCAGACTCAACACAGTTACGTTCAATGAATGGAAATAAAGATCTTCACCCAGCTGATTACCCATCGCATGTATAAGCACATCACCATTTTCCACCAGACTCTTTAACATTTGATTAATCAGCGCGTTAGTGTCTGCATAAGCTTCTGCAGGTCTGGAATATACATTGCGGGTAATGCTTCTGACTGCATCAACAGATCTGACAAATGCTTGCTCAACACGGGCAATATCGTTTTGTATGGTTTTTAACTGATCAATTCTGGCTTTTTTACCAGCCAGAATTGCTTCCTCCTCCGCATCCAGCTCTTCCACTATCACCGGTGGAGGCGGACTATTTTCAATCAGCATTGGCTCCACATCACTCAATGCCTGGTCATAGCGCACCCGCTTCAACTTGAGCTTACGTATCGTATTAATTTGCTGCTGATTTTTAATTTTGAAGCTGCTAAAGGTAAATGGATGATCCATCCAGCCTAAATCAAGGTGGATATAAAGCCCGATACACAATTGTTCAGGCGTTACATATTGCGCTTCGGATGGCGTTAACATTTTTTAACTTGGATCAACATCAGGAAAATTCATATATTTACGCATATAGTCCTCATGATATTACGAGAACCTTAGAACTCAGCACAGAAAAACAACGTGTTCAGTTTATCATTTATTTCCAAATCCGATTCACATATGACTAGCGATATCGGGTTGCATCCGCAATCCCAGCCTGCTCAAACCCCTGCTGACGCAAGCGACAAGAATCACAAACACCGCAAGCTCGTCCTTGTTCATCAGCCTGATAACAGGAAACTGTGGAAGCGTAATCCACACCCAATTGCGTGCCTAATTGTATGATTTCAGCTTTGGATAAGCGCATTAATGGCGCATGAATATGCAAATCCTGCCCCTCTACACCAGCTCTCGTAGCCAGATTCGCCATACGTTCAAATGCAGCAATATAATCTGGGCGACAATCAGGATAGCCAGAGTAATCCACAGCATTCACACCAATAAAAATGGCTTTACTATTTAACACTTCAGCCCATGCCAAAGCGATCGACAGCATGATGGTATTACGCGCAGGCACATAGGTAGAGGGGATACCTTCACTGGGCATTTCAGGAACTGCGATATTATTATCGGTGAGTGAAGAACCACCAAACATGGTCAGATCCATTTTGAATACACGATGTTCGGCTGCGCCTTGTGCTTGTGCAACTCGCGCAGCAGCAGCGAGTTCAGCATAATGACGTTGCCCGTAATCAAAACTTAAAGCATGACAGATGTATCCTTCGCGCTGAGCGATGGCAAGAACGGTGGCGGAATCCAGCCCACCGGAAAGTAAAACGATAGCGTGTTTAGTCACAACAGAACCTCAAAAAGACGTAATCCTGCGATTGCAGAAACAGTCTAAAAATTAGCCAAGATGCAAGATAAGCTGCATCAACTGGCCAATTTTAGCATCTCAGACTAACGCCCTGCAGATTCTGCCCACAAAATTTTATGTAATTGCAATTGCATGCGAACTGGCAAACGGTCACGTAATATCCATTCCGCCAAATCACGTGCATCACTACCGTGTATAGGAGAAAATAAAACAGGACAATTTTTATTTAATTGATGCTCTACCAACATCTGTTTTGCCCATACATAATCAGCCTCATCAGTAATAACAAATTTGATTTCGTCATGTTTAGTGAGATGCTCGATATTTTCCCATCGATTTTTGCTGACTTCGCCCGAGCCTGGCGTTTTAATATCGACGATACGCGATACGCGCTTATCCACTGCGCTGACATCCAAAGCACCACTGGTTTCCAGCGAGACATCATAGCCTGCATCACACAATGCATTGAGCAAGGTGTGGGCATGTTTTTGCGCGAGTGGCTCACCGCCGGTTACCGTCACATAGTGGGGATGAAACTCAGCAACACGCGCCATTATCGTTTCCAGCGACATCGTTTCGCCACCATGAAATGCATAAGCGGTATCACAATATCCGCAACGTAATGGACAGCCCGTTAAACGGATAAATACAGTAGGCAATCCAACGCGACTGGTTTCGCCCTGAACAGAATAGAAAATCTCGGTAATGCGTAAAGTTGCAGATAGCATTATTTGAACAATGCCAGACGTTTTTTAGCCAATCCTGCCGCTGATGTAGCCGAATATTTGCTAACTATCGTTTCCAAGGTCTTGCGCGCCCCATCCATATCACCCAGTTCGATTTGCGCACTCGATATATTTAACAAGGCATCCGGCACTTTTGGGCTGTTAGGGTAGGTGCTGACCAATTTCTGTTGAGCGCTGAGCGCATTTTTGAAATCTTTGGTAGAAAAGTAAGCATTGCCTATCCAGTATTGTGCACTGGCAGCCATGTTACTTTTAGGATAAGTTTTTAGAAATTGTTTGAATCCAGTTGATGCACCTGCGTAATCACCTTGTTTAAATAACGTCAGAGCAGCTTGATAGCTATGTTCTTCAGCGCCGTTATCAACTTTAGTATCAGACTTCGCATCAGTTTTTGTTGCTGCGCCAGACGTGGTAGTTGGCGTACTGGCTGCGGCCGTAGCGGCCGCATCAGTACGTGCCATGTCACGTAAGCGGGTATCCAAATCCTGATATAAGTCAGTTTGCCGTTTTTGTGTAGTTTCTATGTCATGTGCATGCACCTCAGACTGTCCGCGCAAGCCTTCCACCACTGATTTCAACGCATCAATTTGTGATTGCAAGGTTAACAGCGAACTCGCCTGTGGCTGCTGCTCCAATACAGTCAATCGCGCGGTAACTGCATTAAGCTGTTGCTGCATATCAGCCAGACGTTTGGCAGTATCATCATCGGCAGCATACGCCGTCGATGTCACCGCCAAACACAACCATAGAAAACGGGAAACAGACTTATTCAGCACGCTTTATTCGCCTTGATAAACGATATCAGCGCGGCGGTTTTGCGCCCAAGCAGCTTCATCTTCACCAGCTGCCTTAGGTTTTTCTTCACCAAAACTAACTGCTTCCATTTGAGCTTCTGGCACGTTAAGCAGGTTCATCGCCTTACGCACTGCATCTGCACGACGCTGACCTAATGCCAAGTTGTATTCACGGCTACCGCGATCATCGGTATTGCCTTGCACAGTAACTTTTACATCTTTGTGGCTAACTAAATACGCTGCGTGCGCTTCTATCATCGGTGTGTATTCAGACTTAACCGCATATTTATCAAAATCGAAATAAACATTACGTTTAGACAAAATGTTATTAGGGTCTGTCAATGGATTCATTTGGCTAGCCAAACGTGCTTGTTCTAAAGCAGCAGCTTCAGCAGCAGCTTTATCCGCCGCAGCTTTTGCAGCAGCAGCACGAGCAGCAGCATCTTGTGCTGAATTATCAACGACAGGTGCTGGCTGGGTAGCTGTAGTTGAACAACCTGCCAACAAGGCAACCAGAATTAAACTTAAAGCGGTTTTTTTCATATAAATCACTCCTTAAAAATTGCACAAAAATATCAAACAAAACAACGGCTAATATAGCCTCTAACGACCCCAACTTGGCTCGCGCATGTCACCCGCACGATCCGACAAACGCACTTGCGTTCTACCATCTGAGGAAACTGCTGCGAGCACGCCATGGCCATTAATTTCTGTGGCATACACGATCATCTTACCATTCGCCGCAAAGCTAGGCGACTCATCCAGATTCGTGTCTGTCAGCACTTGTACTTGACCTGTCGCCAAATCCTGCACCGCAATACGGAATCGACCCTCACTACGCTGTACAAAAGCAACCCGCTTAGCATCGGGACTCCAGCTAGGTGAAACATTATAGTTCCCCTCAAACGTCACCCGCTTTGCTGCCCCACCTGAAGCTGGCATTTGATAAATTTGTGGACTACCACCACGATCCGAGGTGAATAATAGAGTCCGACCATCAGGGCTCCATGTCGGTTCAGTATCGATCCCACCACCAAAAGTCAGTCGCTGCAAGCCACTACCATCCGCATTCATCACATAAAGCTGCGAACCATTATTATCCCGTGTCAACACCAGCGCCAGCTTACTGCCATCCGGTGACCAGGCTGGCGCACTATTACTGCCCTTGAAGTTAGCCAATATATGTCGAGCACCATTGGTCATGGACTGCACATAAATCACTGGCTTTTTGGCTTCAAACGAGACATACGCAATTTTACTGCCATCAGGTGACCAGGCAGGTGAAATCAACGGCTCCGTGGATTTCAGTACCGTCTGTGCGTTTTGCCCATCTGCATCAGCCACCTGCAATTCGTAACGCTTACCTTGTTTCAACACATACGCAATATGCGTAGAAAATATCCCAGGCACGCCTATCAGCTTCTCATACACCACATCTGCAATTTTGTGCCCTATGACTCGCAGTTGCTTGATATCAGTGGTGTAGCTATACCCTGCCAGCTGCGTTTTTTTTACCGCATCCATCAACCTGAACTTCACTTCAATTTGGGCATTTGGCAAGACATTCACTTGCCCCAGCACTATTGCATCCGCACCACGTTGTTGTGCGAGCCCAAAGCGAGGATCACCCGGATCAGTAATCGGCGGCGTCACATCTGCCACATTAATTAAATTCAACTCGCCCGTACGCGCTAAATCTGCGGAAACCACATCGGTGATGGTCTGATATGCAGTTCCTGCCCCAGCAAAAGGGGAAATCGCCACGGGAATCTTACTCGCCGCACCACCAATAATTTCTATAGTCATAGCCGCATGTGAAACTAGCGGCAAACATAACAGCATCAGGCTGACGACTCGCTTAATTAATTGCATTATTTTTCATTCCTCGAAAAATTCAGGTCTAAATCTCTAAATTGACTCATCAAACTGGCATCCGGTGGCATAGGCAAAGGCGATGCTTTCAAAATAGCCCGTTCAACCGCATCATCATAAGCGCTTTGTCCACTACCATGCAGCAATTTCACTTGCAACACCTCACCCGTCGGTAATACCGAAACGGCAAATCTGGCCTGTGGATTGCCCTGCAAGCTATCAGGCAAAATAGTCTTACCGCGAATTTTGGCTCTGATTTTCGCGACATATTCATCTTGCATTTTGGACATCTCTGCCGCCTGCTTGCTTGCAATTGCTGCCTGCTTTTGTCCAGTTAACGCTCTTGCAGATTCATTTTTTAACTCACTTTGAGTCTGCTGCGCAATCATTTGCCGCAATGCAGCCTGCTTTTGCGCTAATTGTTTTTGCGCATCCAGCTTGGCTTGATGTTCAGCTAACTTAGCCAATTCCATTTGTTTCTGCGCAATAGCTTTCTGTTCAGCTTGCTGTTGCTGCACTAACTCAGCTTGTTTTTGTTCGGCCAGTTTCTGCGCAGCTTTTTTCGCGGCTTGCTGGGCAACCAATTCCGCTTCACGTGCTGCCTGCTCTGCCAGTTTGCGTTTTTTCTCGGCTATCGCAATATCGGGGTCAGGCTGCACCGGTTCAGGTTTACTGATTTTCTCAACATGCGGGGTTGGACGTGGCCGTGCTTGACTCGATACAACAGGTGGCGGTGGTTGCCACAACTCCACCATCACCGGCTCAGGCGCATGCGTCTTCCAGTCCAGGCTATACACCAACAATGCAAAAAACACCGCATGCACTAGCACTGCCAGTACTGCTGCAGGGACACGCCCCGGTGCTTCACGCATCGTTACGAGCATCACTTATCGCCCATCGCCGCCAACAAACCGACGCGTTTAACCTGATTTTGCTGCATTAAGCTCATGATTTTCATCACGTCTTCGTAGCGCACATTTTTATCTGCCGCGATCACCACTGCCTGATCAGGATGATCAGCCTGCTTTTGGCGTATCACATTCACCAATTCAGTATTATCTACCGTCTGCTCATCACTATTCGCCTGTGCCTGATCATGTACACGCAGCTCACCGTTGGCATGTATCGTGATTTGCAGCGGCTGTAACGCAACCGTTTGTGTTTTCGCGACACTAGGCAAGTCTACCTGCCCAGGGTTAACCATAGGTGCGGTTACCATGAAGATCACCAGCAACACCAGCATCACGTCGATATAAGGCACGACGTTAATGTTATTCATTTGTTTACGAGGGCGACGCTGACTCATCTTTGGTTCGCTTGTCGTTGCAGAATATTAGAAAACTCCTCTATGAAGCTCTCATAACGATTTGCCAATCGATCTATGTCATAGGTATATCGGTTATAGGCAACCACCGCCGGGATGGCTGCAAACAAACCCATTGCGGTGGCAATTAGCGCCTCGGCAATACCAGGGGCAACATGTGCCAGAGTTGCCTGCGCAACGTTCGCCAAGCCGCGGAACGCGTTCATAATTCCCCACACCGTACCAAATAAGCCCACATATGGACTGACCGAACCCACCGTAGCAAGAAACGACAGATGTGATTCCAGACTATCCATCTCGCGCTGATAAGCCGCCCGCATGGCACGCCGCGCACTTTCCGTCATCGTGGCAGCATCCATATTTGACTGCTTTTTCAGCTTCATGAATTCACGGAAACCCGCTTCGAATATCCGCTCAAGTTCTCCACTACGTTCAGGGCTGAACTGATGGAACAGCTGCTGCAAATCTGCGCCATTCCAGAAAGTCTGCTCAAATTCCTGCGCCAGTTTGGTCGCACGCTTAATCGCGAACAGCTTAAGAAAGATGTACCACCATGACATGAACGAAGCAACGAGCAACAAACCCATCACTAATTTCACGGTTAAACTCGCACTGGCTAACAATGCCAGCATAGATAAATCCTGATTAACGCCTATATCCACTTTTTTATTCCAATAAATCAATAATATGTTGCGGTATTTTAACTGGCTTAAATGTCATTGCGTTGACACATACCACCGCTATTTCACTGCTGACCAACTGCACTCCATCGCGCATCACTCGTTGCGCGAATTTAATCCGCACTGGCGTCAATTGCTGAATACGTGTTTCTACCAATAACGCATCATTAAATCGTGCTGGCTGATGATATTTGGCCGTGACATGATGCACCACAAAAACAACCTCATGCTCACCCAGTAAGTCGGTCTGCTCCACGCCCAATGCCCGCAACCACTCAGTACGCGCACGCTCCATAAATTTCAGATAATTTGCGTAATAAACCACACCCGCTGCATCAGTATCCTCATAATAGACGCGCACTGGCCAATCAAAGTTCATTTCACGCATCCCACATGTCTTTTTTCGCTGGCGCACCCAGTCCAAAATGCTTATATGCCATCAGCGTCGCCATACGTCCACGCGGCGTGCGTTGCAAATAACCCTGCTGGATTAAATATGGTTCCAGCACATCTTCTATGGTGTCACGTGACTCACCTATCGCCGCAGCGAGGTTATCCAGACCAACCGGACCGCCATCAAATTTTTCCAGCACCGCGCTCAGCAACTTTCTGTCCATTACATCCAACCCAGCATGATCCACATCCAGCATTTGCAATGCCTCATCCGCCACTTGTGCGGTAACTCGCCCATCCGCACGCACTTCAGCGTAATCACGCACACGGCGCAATAAACGATTTGCGATACGCGGCGTGCCACGCGAACGCCGCGCCACTTCAAATGCACCTTCGGGTACGATTTCCATTTCCAGCAAATGCGCTGAACGGGTGACGATACGGGTAAGCTCTTCTGCGGTATAAAACTCCAGCCGCGCCACAATACCGAAACGGTCGCGCAGCGGATTAGTCAACATCCCCGCCCGCGTCGTCGCCCCCACCAAGGTAAACGGCGGCAAGTCGAGTTTTACCGAACGCGCAGCGGGGCCTTCGCCTATCATGATATCGAGCTGAAAATCTTCCAGTGCAGGATAAAGTATCTCTTCAACCACAGGACTCAGGCGATGAATTTCGTCGATAAACAACACATCATTAGGCTCAAGATTGGTCAGTAACGCCGCCAAATCACCTGCCCGTTCCAAAACAGGGCCTGAGGTCTGGCGCAAATTCACGCCCATTTCCCGCGCCACAATATGCGCCAGCGTGGTTTTACCCAAGCCAGGCGGACCGAATAACAGCACGTGATCTAACGATTCTTTGCGCTTACGCGCCGCTTCAATAAATATCGACAACTGACCCCGTGCTTTTTCCTGTCCAACATATTCTGCTAATTGCTTAGGACGAAGCGCACGTTCAATTTGTTCTTCCGCTGCACTTTGCGGGGCGGGGGCGATTAAACGATCAACTTCTATCATTTAGACAACCACTTCAACGCCAAGCGGATGCCATCTTCCACACTTGTGCTGACGGCAATCTGACGTACAGCAGTGCTCGCCTCACGCTCGTTGTAGCCCAGTGCCAGCAAAGCATTAAGCACATCGCTATTGACTGACGCAACCTGCTGCGGCGCAGCACCCCCACCAGGCAAAGCATCAGCAATTTTGCCTTTCAATTCCAGCAACAGACGTTCGGCAGTTTTCTTGCCCACGCCGGGTATTTTGGTCAACAACGTCACATCCTGCATCACCACTGCTTGCGCCAAATCTGCTGCGCTCAAGCCCGACAATACCGCTAACGCCATTTTCGGCCCTACCCCTGTAATTTTAATCAGCTGTCGGAAACTCGCCCGCTCGGCTTCACTACCGAAACCATAAAGCAACTGCGCATCCTCACGCACCACCATGTGCGTATGCAATGCCACGCGCTCACCAATGGCTGGCAAGTGGTACAACGTGCTCATGGGTACATCCAGCTCGTAGCCAACGCCAGCAACATCGACTACTATCTGTGGCGGATGCTTTTCGATTAACGTGCCTGTGATTCTGCCTATCATATATTTAGGGGACCTCTATAAATTGAAATATCTAAGCAAGACAAGGCGCGAATGAAAAATGATGACGCAGTATATAACTAATATATAAGGAATCATTTTTCATGAGCAACGCCGTATTGCGACGAGATTTCTATTTATAGACATCTCCGTCACCCGACCAATCGCCCATTCTTAACTCTATACCCCGCCGTTGCCAGCGCACCCAAACCCTGTCCACCATGCGCATGGCAAATCGCACAAGCCAATGCATCTGCCGCGTCACTGCTCGGTACGCCGGGCAGATTTAACAGTCGCTTAACCATTTCCTGCACTTGTTCTTTTGCCGCATGTCCATTACCAACCACGGCTTGTTTAACCTGCAACGCAGTATATTCAGCCACCGGCAGCTTCTGCAGTACTGCCGCACATATCGCTGCACCGCGTGCTTGCCCTAGGAGCAAAGTCGATTGCGGATTCACATTCACAAACACTTTTTCCACCGCCGCCTGATTTGGCTGATGCAGGCCAATCACTTCACCCAGTCCTTCTAAAATCACACTCAGGCGTTGCGGCAATTCGCCCTCGCCGCTTTTAATACAACCACTACTTACATACACAAGGCGATTGCCGATTTTATCGATGACGCCAAATCCTGTGACACGCAATCCCGGATCTATACCTAATATACGAATAGTCACGATGTTTGCCCAATGTTGTAGTAAATTACACTCATCGCTACATTATCGCCTATTCAGTCCATCACCGCTATCATGCCTAACATTACACCGTATCATCGTCCTGCCTGGTTACCTAATGGTCACTTACAAACCCTGTTCCCCTATTTTTTCGCACATAAACCCCACATAAAATATCGTCGTGAACGCTGGGAGTTACCAGATGGTGACTTTCTTGATCTGGATTGGGTAGATGGCAACTCAGACGCACCTTTGGTCGTGTTATTTCACGGACTGGAAGGTAACTCACGCGGCTACTATGCGCTGGCATTGATGGCAAAAATTCAGCAACTCGGCTGGCGCGGTGTGGTCGTACATTTTCGTGGTTGTTCAGGCGAGCCTAACCGACTTGCACGCGCTTATTTTGCAGGTGATAGCGCAGAAATCAATTATGTACTCAACCGCCTGCATCCGGACTATCCGCAATTATATGCAGTCGGTGTATCGCTTGGTGGCAATGCCTTGCTGAAATGGTTGGGCGAACAGTCCAGCACCGATGCACCATTATTAAAAGCCGCTGCCGCAATTTCCGCACCTATCGACTTAACGGCAGCAGGCAATACATTAGATAGGGGGCTCAATAAATGGCTGTATACGCGACACTTTCTCATCACGCTCAAACGCACCGCGCTCGATAAACTCAAACGTTTCCCTAATAGTTATGACGCACAGCGTGTCCGTGCTGCTACCACGTTGCGCGAATTTGATGATGTCGTCACTGCGCCCATACACGGTTATAAAGATGCTGATGATTATTGGTCACGCGCTGCCAGCAAATCAGGATTAATCAATATCCGCATTCCTACGCTGATTATCAACGCTAAAAACGACCCGTTTTTGCCAGCTCAATATCTACCCCAACAGCACGAAGTCTCCACTCACGTTAAATTATGCTATCCCGAACACGGTGGGCACGTCGGTTTCCATAGCGGCAAATTTCCCGGACACGCCAATTGGCTGCCAAACACAGTGCTCGAATATTTCAAAAACGTCACATAACTCTATTACAATGATATAAAGCCAATTACATCTCTCACCTATCCTAGGACTTCGCCATGCAAAACTTGCCTACAGAAATCTTTAAAGCCTACGACATACGCGGCATCGTTGGTAAATCGCTCACCCCTGAAATCGTTGAAGCCATTGGTCACGCTATAGGCTCTGAAGCTGCCGCGCGTAACCAAACTGCCATTTGCATCGGACGTGATGGCCGTTTATCTGGCGAAGAACTCGCCGCCGCACTTGCGCGCGGCATACAGAAATCTGGCATAGACGTGATAGATTTAGGTATGGTCGCCACACCCATGACCTATTTTGCGGCCTATCAGCTCAACACCAACTCCGCTGTCATGGTCACGGGCTCACACAACCCGCCTGACTACAATGGCCTGAAAATGGTCATCGACGGTGAAACCTTATCAGGCGATACCATACAGGCACTGCGGCAGCGCATAGTCGATAACAATCTCACCCATGGCGCTGGCAATTACAGTGCTCATGATATTGCCCCTGAATATCTGGATCGCATCGTCGGCGACATCAAACTCGCCCGCCCTATGCGGATTATTGTCGATGCAGGCAATGGCGTGCCAGGGGCATTTGGCCCTGAACTTTATCGCCGCTTAGGTTGCGAAGTGGAAGAAATGTTCTGTGAAGTGGATGGCAACTTCCCTAATCACCATCCTGATCCATCACAACCTAAAAACCTGGTCGATTTGATCGCGCGCCTGAAGACCAGCAATGCTGAAATAGGTCTGGCGTTTGACGGTGACGGTGACAGACTTGGCGTAGTCACTAAAGACGGCACAATCATTTTCCCAGACCGCCAGCTCATGTTATTTGCCGATGACGTGCTCTCACGCAATCCGGGTGCAGAAATCATTTTTGACGTGAAATCTACGCGTAACTTATTTGACTGGATACGCGCTCGTGGTGGCCGCCCATTATTATGGAAAACAGGTCACAGCTTCATCAAAACTAAAATGAAAGAAACAGGTGCATTGCTGGCAGGGGAAATGTCCGGCCATGTATTCTTTAAAGAACGCTGGTACGGCTTTGACGATGGCTTATACGCGGGAGCTCGCTTGCTGGAATATTTAAGCAAGCAGCCTGACATTGATGCCACACTGCACGGCTTGCCTAACACTGTAAATACGCCTGAATTAAACATTACTTTAGCTGAAGGTGAACATTACAAACTCATGGAAAAGCTACAAAACAGTGCCGTATTCCCCCAATCACAAGACATTATCAAACTCGATGGTTTGCGTGTGGAATATGCCGATGGCTTTGGCCTGGCGCGCCCGTCCAATACCACACCAGTCATCGTGCTGCGCTTTGAGGCTGAAACTCAGGCTGGTTTAGACCGTATCCAGGATGAGTTCCGCAGCGTATTCCACGCCGCGGCCCCTGATTTAGCGCTTCCATTCTGAGGCCATATGGACATCGCAAAAATAGGCATTGTATCGATCTCCGATCGCGCATCCACAGGCGTATACGAAGATAAAGGCTTACCCGCATTACAAACCTGGCTGCAAAATGCACTACTCAACCCTTGTGAATTCAACGCGCGTTTAATTCCCGATGAGCAAGCGGTCATTGAAGCCACACTGCGCGAGTTAGCTGACGAGCAACACTGCGACCTTATCCTCACCACCGGCGGCACAGGCCCAGCACCACGCGATGTCACGCCAGAAGCAACTCTTGCAGTAGCAGATAAAGTATTACCTGGATTTGGTGAATCCATGCGCGCTGTCAGTTTAAAGTACGTCCCCACCGCCATCCTCTCGCGTCAGGTTGGCGTAGTGCGGGGCAGCAGTTTAATCATCAATTTGCCGGGCCAGCCCAAAGCGATTGCCGAAACATTAGATGGAATATTTGCTGCGATTCCATACTGTATAGACCTCATCGGTGGCGCCTATCTCGAAACCAGAACAGAAGTCATTACAGCCTTTCGCCCAAAAAGTAGCATAAAAGCAACAAGCACCTAGCTTAGTTACACTTTTTAACAATTCATATAAATTTACCTAACTATTTTTGTGTACAATTAAGCTAGTTTCAATCTTTTATTGAACAATGCTTTTAGAATGGAGAACCATATGTCCCTTACATTACGTAATTTAGTTGCAGTTTCTTGTGCTTTGATGGCTGGCTCAGCCGTCGCTACCGAAATGGATACACGTGCTTACATTGCACCTAGTGTTAATTACACAGTTGCAGACAAAGATTGGGGTGTTGATGATGCGATTGGTTTTGCTGTTGCTGTTGGTAAGCCAGTTTCAGAAAGTTTCAATCTAGAATTGAACGCTAACTTTGCATCACATAGCGCTAAAGTTGGTTCGGGTGGTTCTGGATCACTGGACAACACAGGTTTGAGTGTAGATGCATTGTACTTCTTCAACCGCAATCCAGATTTCGCTCCATATTTAGTGGCTGGCATTGGTGGCTTAAGCAGCCGCGCTACTGGTTTGAACGAAACCAACTTCGCAGCTAATGCTGGTATTGGTTTCATGAAAATGTTCAGCGGCGTAGGTTTCCGTTCAGACGTGCGTTATCGCTACACTGACAATGTAGGTTCCAATCCTAGCATCAACCCAGGCGACTGGATTGTAAGTGCTGGCTTGGTAATCCCATTGGGCGCAGCACCAGTTGCACCAGCACCAGTTGCTGCACCTATGCCAGTTGCTGAACCAGCTCCGGCGCCAGCACCAGTTGCTGCACCAGCTCCGGTTGAGCACACTATCATCAAACTGGAAGGTACACACTTCGATTTCGATAAAGCGACATTACGTCCAGCAGGTAAAGAAAAACTGGATGCAAATGCTGTTGTATTGAACGAGCACCCAGAAATCATGATAGACATCGTTGGCTACACCGACAGCGTTGGCTCATCTGCTTACAACCAAAAACTATCTGAAAAACGTGCTATGACAGTTAAAAAATACCTGGAAGCTAAAGGTATTGCCGCTGATCGTATGACCGCTAAGGGCATGGGCGAAGCTAACCCAATTGCAAGCAATAAAACCAAAGCAGGTCGTGCTGAAAACCGCCGTGTTGAGTTGGATGAACACGCTAAGTAATTAGCCGTTGTAATGAACAACAAAAAAGCCGCAGATACTGCGGCTTTTTTGTTGACTGATCAATCTTGAATTAAAAATTTTTACTTTGGCACAGACAAATTAACATACCAATTCACCGTTTCACACAAACCCTGTTGCACCGTATATGGCGGCACCCACTCAAGCTCATTGCAAATTTTTGAACTATCAACTTGCAACGAACCAATCAGCCGCTCTACTTCATGTAATCTACCCGTCATGACACCCGCCAATTTCAATAGAGTAGATGGCAATGGCCATAACCGGCTATGCTTACCCATTAGATTTGCAATACTATATATCAGTAATGGTGTCGAGATATCGTCCCCATCACTCACCAAATAGGTCTTACCCGCAGCAGCCTGATGCGTCGCGCACATTATTAAAACATCAACAAAATTATCCAGATAAACCATACTGCGCTGATTCTGAATGGACGCCAGCGGCAACGGCACGCCTTTAGACACCAATTTCAATAGCCTCAAAAAATTCCCACCGACACCAGGACCATAAACCAAAGGGGGCCTCACGATGACTACCTCCAAACCAGTTTCTTTCGCGACATTATGCAACGCCAACTCAGCCTCATATTTCGATATACCGTAAGGATCTTGCGGTGCGGGCGCCTCAGTCTCAGCAAATGGAATCGCACTAGTCTGCTCGCCATTTACCTTAATTGAACTAACGTACACCATACGCCGCACCCCGCCGCTTGCGGCAGCACGGGCAAGGCATTCTGTTCCAGCCACATTAACTTCACGAAATGCGGCCAAAGGATCTGCAGCATTTTCACGCATGACGTGGACACGTGCAGCGAGATGAATGACTACATCTACTCCATGCAATGCTTCGGTCCAAGCTGTATCCGCACCAACATCACCTACCGCAACAAGATCGAAAATTGGCCGCTCTACAGAACTTAGTAGCTCACGTACAGATCCTCGAACTGGCACTTTACGATGTACAAGTTCCTTACATAGGGCTTTACCAACAAACCCGTTTGCCCCAGTGACAAGAAAAGAGGTCATAACCTAGCAATCACCACGCAGCACTCATTAACTTGATTTAGACCAAACTGTACGATTAATATAATCCACATAACTCAGCACGACTCTTAATAACTGTTTGGACACAGGCCCCGCTTCATAATCCTCTACCGCATGCATTACACGCTTATTCTCATCTTGCTGCGAGATGATCACCTTGACCGCATCGAGCACGCGCTCCTTTTTCAGTCCAGTCATAATCAAAGTTCCCACATCCATACCTTCTGGTCGCTCATGCGCATTGCGTATGGTGATCGCAGGTAAATTTAGCAGTGATGCTTCCTCGGTAATAGTCCCACTATCCGACACAACGCAATATGCTTCTATTTGCAGCTTGATATAATCAAAAAATCCGAATGGTTTAGCAAACTGAATCAGCGAATTAAGTTCGCCTAGCTCCAATGCATCCAAACGTTTTCTGGTGCGAGGATGAGTGGAAACAATGACGGGAAAGTTATACGTTTCAGCCAAAGCATTCAATGTCTCAACCAGATCCAGAAGGTTCTCAGGCGTATCCACATTTTCTTCACGATGAGCACTGACGATAAAGAATTTGTTCTTTTCCAAGCCAACTTGCTTCAATACTTCGGACTGCTCAATCTGGGGCATGTAGTAATCCAGCACTTCGCGCATGTGAGAACCTGTCTTGATGATAGTCTCGGGACGAATACCCTCAGCGATCAAGTAGCGACGGGCATGTTCGGTTAACACCAGATTAATATCGCTCAGGTGATCAAGCACCTTACGATTCAACTCTTCCGGCACACGCTGATCAAAACAGCGGTTGCCAGCTTCCATATGGAATACCGGTATCTTGCGTCGTTTCGCCGAAATCACCGCTAGACATGAATTAGTATCGCCGTACAACAAAACTGCATCAGGGTTTTCTTTTGCCATCACCTCATCGGACTTTTCAATCACGCGTGCAATAGTCTGAGCTGCATTTTCGCCGACAGCTTCCAAAAAGTAATCCGGTTTACGAATACCCAGATTTTCAAAAAATAGCTGATTTAGCTCATAATCGTAATTCTGCCCCGTATGCACCAGAATATGTGTCGTGTGCTGATCAAACTCAGTAATAACACGGCTCATCTTAATCAACTCGGGGCGGGTACCCACGATAGTCATCACCTTAAGCATTCAATTCTTCCTTAATATAATCCAGTTTCAGCAACAATTCTTTAACCTGTTCCACATTTAATTGCTCAGTATTGTGCGAAGTATAATCTTCAGAGTGAGAAATCTTTTCCTCACCCTCACTAAAATACTGAGCATAATTAAGATCGCGATTATCCGCTGGGATACGATAATAGTTACCCATATCTTGAGCGTGCGCCATCTCTTCTCTAGATATGAGTGATTCATACAATTTTTCGCCATGGCGTGTGCCAATTATCCTAGCATCTTCTTTACCGCCAAATAATTCAGTCAGTGCTTGTGCCAAATCTGCCACAGTCGAAGCGGGTGCCTTTTGTACAAAAATGTCACCCTGCTGACCATGCTCGTAGGCATACAGCACCAAGTCAACGGAATCCTCAAGTGACATCAAAAAGCGAGTCATATTGGGATCCGTTACCGTAAGTGGCTTACCTTCTTTAATTTGCGCGACGAATAAGGGAATGACCGAACCGCGTGAAGCCATTACATTGCCGTAACGCGTTGCACAGAACACTGTCTCACCTTCACGCTGCATACGAGATTTGGCCACCATGAGTTTTTCTGCCATCGCTTTAGATATACCCATCGCATTAATGGGATATACCGCTTTGTCCGTGCTAAGCACCACCACACGTTTAACACAATTGGCAGTAGCCGCATTCATCACATTTTCAGTGCCCATGACATTTGTTCGTACCGCTTCCATTGGGTAGAACTCACATGATGGAACCTGCTTCAAAGCGGCTGCATGGAACACATAATCCACACCCTTCATTGCTTGATAAACACTCTCGTAGTCTCGAACATCGCCAATATAAAACCTAAGCTTGTCATTATTCAGCGCAATACGCATCTCTTCCTGTTTCTTCTCATCACGACTGAAAATACGAATCTCACATACATCTGTTGACAAAAAACGGTTGAGAACAGTATTACCAAAAGAGCCAGTGCCCCCAGTAATCATTAATACTTTATTTTTAAACATAATTTCGTAATTCCAAACTATTGATAGGAATGCATTGATTTTATCAGCTCAGGCCAATCGGGGGCGATATAACCTGTGGCTGCATGAAAACGATCGGCAATCAACGAACGATCAATCGTAAACTGATCATCTTGCACGATCTCGATAGATTTACCATAAGCTTCAGCAATCAACCTCAACAAATCATATTTTGCGATAGGTTTACCAGCAACATGGTACAGTCCGAACAGATCGGTCCGAGGTATCACTATATCTCGAATAACTTGTGCAAAAACAACGGTAGGTAATCCAGAAAAAATCGCACGAGTAAAGCCTTTACATTGTTCATGCTGTGACAAAAACCAGTCGAGCAAGCCATGTGTGCTTTGCAACTCATGTCCGATGGTTGATGTACGTAGAGTGATCGCATGCGGGTAATTAACTTCACCCAGAAATTTTGATTTACCATACACATCGACTGCATCCGCAGGGTCATCTTCTGTATACTCCCCCCTTTTGCCGGAAAAAACACAATCCGTGCTGATATGGATCAAACGTGCACCGACGAGATCGCATAACCCTGCCAACCGGTGGGGCATTAACGTATTAATGGGGATGGCCACCAAATGATCTTCCGCGCCCGGCAAATGTTTCGTCAAACCAGCACAATTAATAACCACATCTGGACGTAACTGGGCGAAAATTTTAACCAGTGTATCGTGATTTTCAACATCTATCCCCGTCACCAGCCGCTCGGCAATCGTGGGGATGAAAAATCGCTTCACTTCACCCGATCGAACGGTTCCAAAAACTTCCCAACTTTCCTTTTCACTAAACACACGGATCATGGCATTACCAATCATGCCACTGGCGCCCAACACTAATACCCTCATTACACACCTCTTAAATAGACTGAGACACCAATTGAAAATGTTCAATTAATTGATCGACCAATTGGTCATGATTGAAATGCGTTTTATAGTAATGCCGCCCATTCGAGCCTAGCTTCTCCCGCTCCACGGGGTTCATTTCATACAACCGCAATATGGCTACTGCCAAGCCTTTCGCATCCTCTGCCGGCACTGTTAAACCTGCTTCAGATTCAATTACCACTCGCGCGCCTTCACCATTCAAACAGGCAAGAATTGGTTTACCGCTCGCCATATATGCCTGCACTTTATTCGGCACTGTTACTGCAAAAATGGGTTGGTCGGTTAATGTCACTAATAATGCTGATGCTTTCTGCATTAAACCAGGCATCATCTCCACTGGGAATCGCCCAGGAAGATCAAGGTTAGTCAAACCCCGCGTTTCTACCTCCTGACGCATCCATTCCCAACGACTCCCTTGCCCTAATACGACAAAACCAATATCCGTATGATCCTTTAATAAAGTAGCCGCTTCAACAATTACATCTACCGCTTGAGCTACACCAATATTACCGGCAAACATCACCGAGAATCCCTTACTCAATCCCGGGATGTCGGGCACAGCGACAACAGTTGGTACGCAAAAAGCCTCATCCACAGAATTGGGATAATACGCTATGGGTATTTTCGATGCCAAGATACGAACAGGCTCTTCGAAGGCTCTTGACTGTACTAGGAGCAGATCAGTATGTTGGTAGATAAAGCGCACCACCCACTCGACCATCTTGAGCACCGCATGGTTTCGCACATAGCCCGTCGCCGATAGACTTTCCGGCCATAAATCTTGCACCCACAACACCACCGGACACCCCTTCAGCCATCCAAGGAAAATCGCCGGAATAGCTTGCAGTATCGGCGAAGGGGCGTAGACAAAGACCACATCAAATTTTTTCTTGCGCAACATCCAAGGGGCGAACATCAATCCAGACACAACAAAGGACAGGTAGTTCAACGCCAAGCGCCACCCCCCTCTCCCCCCTCTCGCCAACAACGGAATACGGTTAATGTTAATATCTTTGTAGGTTTCTCGCTGACATCCCCACGCACGATACCCCGAAAATATCGCCCCTTGCGGGTAATTCGGCTTGCCGGTCAGCACCTCGACCTCAACACCCTTTTCCAGTAATGTTTTGGCAACCTCGTTGATGCGAAAGCTTTCCGGCCAGAAATATTGGCTTACAATGAGAACACGCAATTCAGCTCCTTATGCGCAAAAGAGATAAAGCCAACTGCCGCCAATATGTTAAACATAAAATGGTAACAAGACTGGTAAACAACCAAACGGGAAAAACCCGAGATCTCATGACGACCCCCTGTTAACAGACAATATAACAACATACCAAGCACATATACATTAGATCGATTTTGGCACGCAGCATCCGCGCATAAACCCCACGAAATTATTATGACAGTCGCCAAAATAAGAACTATCAAACCACCCAACATCATACTATAAACCATCCATCCAGCATCACGCCCCTCAATAGCCGTCTTAATATCAACCGGAACCCTGCAGCAAGATGCAACAAAAATTTAACCGAGTAATAGGTGCAGCTACAAATCTGTCTCCTAGCAAAGTAATTGAATGCCATCCTGAATAACTATTAACTAAAGCACTAAAGTGGACCCCTCCGTCAAGACAATAATACGTCGAGTTTAAGAGGGTAACCTTTCATATGCAGCTGCACGGCGCTGCCCCGGTTTTGTTTCTGGTTTTCGATCTTTTTCTAACAACGCTTTTCCTGACGTAGTGAACTTGTCCACGATGCTGGCACCACCGCCACTGGCTGTTCGATAAACCTCGTCTGGTGTTTTATAACCCAGTGACTGATGGATACGTTCAGCGTTATAAAACACAAAGTATTCCGTCAATCCTAGCAGCAGTGCTGGTAATGTAGCATAGCCTTTCAAATATACGTCTTCGTGCTTGACGCTACGCCAGAGCCGTTCCACAAAGATGTTATCCAATGCCCGTCCGCGACCATCCATGCTAATCGTAATGCCGTTTTCCTTGAGTGCACCCGTAAACGCGTCACTGGTGAACTGACTGCCCTGATCAGTGTTAAATAACTCAGGTATGCCGTGCGACTGTAGTGCCTGTTCCAGACAGTCCACACAGAAGCCACTGTCCATCGTATTCGATAATCGCCATGCCAGCACTTTGCGCGAGTACCAATCTATCACTGCCACCAAATACACGAATCCTCGTGGCAGGCGCAGGTAAGTGATATCCGTACTCCACACCTGATTGGGACGGGTCACTGCGACACCTCTGAGCAGGTAAGGATAAATCTTATGCTGCGGGTGCGCACGACTGGTGTTCGGTCCTGGCGCCATGCCAGCTAACCCCAGTGTGCGCATTAATCGTTGCACTCGTTTGCGATTGATGTGGTGTCCTATGCTACTCAGGTAATGCCTAATCTTGCGGCTGCCATAAAATGGATGCCGTGTGTATTCTGTGTCTATCAACGTCAGCAATGCCAATTCTTGTTCGTCAGTGGCTTTGATCAATCTGGGCGCATAAACGCTGGATCGCGCCACACCCGCCAATGCACACTGCTGACTGAGTGCTAAAGATGTGCATTGGCTAATCCACTGCTTGCGCAGTGCTATGGGTTGATCCCGGACTTTTTTTTAAGCCAGTCCAATTCCATTTTGAGTCTGCCAATCTCGGAATACAGTCGCTCTGGACTAGCAGAGAGATCCACTGGCTTCGGGCCGCGTTTGGCATTAAACAAGCCAGCAGCTTGTTCTTGCAACTCTTTCTTCCACAATCCAACCTGGGTCGGATGCACGCCAAATTCCTGACCTATTTCGTTAACCGTCTTGACACCACGAATCGCTTCCACTGCAACCTTGGCTTTAAACTCACCCGAAAAATGCTTACGATTTGTTTCACTCACAACCCGCTCCTTTTTACAGCAGGTTACCATCTTAATTCATTGTCCAGAAATCGGGGTCCACTTTACACCTTCCGCAAATTTTGTTCCTGCAGATACTGTAAATAGTGCAAATGGAAACCATGTTAAAACCATCCATCGTAACCGACCATTCAATAACAAGATAGAACACCACCAGCAAAAGATAGTCCTCACTACGAGGCCCAGAGGAATATATAACGATTGATCCAAAAGTCATCCCCAACATCATAATTTCACGTTTTTTTAAAAAAATATAAATCATATGCATACGCAAGGTAGACTACTAACACTCAAAAATCCAATAAATTCAGAATAAATTCAGAATAAATAAAAGCGCATTGGCTAGGTAAATGATTTCACCAGAATCCCTAAAAGGGCGCCTACCCGTGATTTATGGGTAAAGACCTCATCAAAGTGCAACACAATCAGTAACAAACAATATAACAAGCCACCAACACCCCACGAATAAATAAAATTCGTCTTGTTCATACAGATGCCACCAACTAAGACAACATATCTAATCAGTATAAGAAAAAGCGTTATTTCAATTGAAATAACGCTTTTTAATTGTAGCCAATCGCCATACCTAAATATTAAAAACAAATCCAAAAAATATAGCCGCTATTACCATTAAGATATAAATCTCAACTTTCATTGCTCTCCAAGGTTTCATCATCCATAAATTCACAGAATTTTACAGCAATAAAATCAAGATGATCACAAAACCGAAATGCAGGGAACTATAGAAAAAAATCAGTAATAAATGTAGTGACAGCTCTATGTCGTTTTATTAAAAAAACATAATGCGATTATCAAAAAAATATTTCTATCGTATTAATTTGCATGATCAATGACTTTTAATATAGTTGAATACAATTGACAGTACTCAAGAACAACAACCTCCCATGAAAAACTCTCCGCTACATATTCTTTAATTTTCACAGATGCACGCTCAACTCCACTCGCATCACGTAAAACCTCATTCAATCCCTTACCTATCCCTTCCACTGTGGCTGGCACAACCCACCCTCCGCCAACATCGGCGATTTGGTTAAAGCCACACTGGTCAGTCAACAACACGGGGGTTCCACAGATGCCGGCTTCAAGCGCCACGATAGACATAGCCTCATGCCGTGATGGGATCGCCAAAAAAGCGGCAGCATGATAAGCATGCGACTTATCAACACCCCCCAAGTAACCCACAAAATGCACGCGACCTGCAGCACCAGCAGACTTTGCAATAACTTGTAATTCTGCAAGCATCCCACCATCTGGACCAACGAATACCAGATCGAATTCAGGAAATTTTTCCATTACATTGCAAAAAGCCTCTAATAATAAATCGGGCCCCTTAATTAGATTCAACCGTCCCATAAAAAGTATAAAGGGTCGCATGCCAAGTTCATACTTTTCCCGAAATTTTTTATTATCTTCTGCCATAAAATCAGAAGCCGCAATCCCATTTGGAATCACCTGAATCTCCTCGCGCCTCACACCATAAGCTTTAAAAGCTCTCTCCTCATCTGGCGTCACTGCTATGCACATAGAAGCATTTCGTATGATTTGTTTACCAACAACAAAATTGTAAAACATCTTGATCAGTTTTGAGCGTCCAAATATTGGCAAAGCTCCTGCAGGACAAACCACATAAGGTTTATTTTTTTTACGAATCGCGAGATATACCAACGCATTTAGAATAGTCCAATGACCCATTAAATGCACAATATCCGCTTCATGCACAAGCTCATTGATTACTCGAAAAGAAAATTTGGGTATATAAAATCTTCTTAAAAGACACGGCAGCGCAATCACCCCCCCTTTACCAAGAAAACCTTTTCTCTCAACGCTCAATCCCGTATCGACAGTCAATACATGACAGTCAGCTCCTAACCGAACTAAAAACTTACTCATCTGAAAGGATCTTTCCGCTTCCCCACCACCTGTTATGGGGTCAAGCGTATTACTTACATTCAAAATTTTCATTGAAGACACCTTTTCCCAGCATGGTCAGCCGGTAAATTGTAGGCGCCAAAACATGCTCTAAAAAGCACCTGCAACACTGATAAATTCCCTTTGATGCCATTAATTTTAGTCGGGATATCACCCGTCAGAGGATATCGCCTTATCGTTGGCAACTCGACACATCGATAACCGAGCCTGGGAACCCGATAAGAAAGATAAGCAAGCAGTTCATAACTGATAAAAACATCCCGAAACGGTGCCACTCTGACATCCAACAGCATCTTGCTACTATAGGCTCTAAAACCTTGGGTTGTATCCGTCCATGAAAAACCGGAAAACAAACTTAACATTGGTGCATGAATAAACCGAATAGCGAAATCTCTCGATTTAGGCGTGTTTTCGGCTACCCCGCCGGGTATAAAACGAGAAGCTTGCACAAAGTCATATCCATTTTTGAGCGTAGCAATGAATTGCGGAATAGAGGCAGGGTCATCTTTGTCATTGCCGTCAATCGTGACAATACCATCGTATCCTTGATCCAGCGCAAAAGCATAGGCACAGCGCAATTGCGCACTAAGCTTGCCACGCCCCCTCTTTACTAAAAGCCCTCGAACATCTTTGTCTTTTAGGACATCGAGATCAAGCGATCCATCAGTACTGCCACCATCCACAATAATAATGTCAGCAACCTCAGAAATTTTGTGCATTTTCATGCGATCTAGTAAATTTTTGATCCGGGAGCCTTCATTGATAACAGGTATCACCACACAGAATTGATGACGTCGTCCAAGCCACAATGGCGTATCAAATTCAGGTACTTGCCAATTTGCGCGCTCAATTACGGATAAATCTGAATTCATCATCACCTATCCCTACTTAACCTACACGCACTGTAATCAATACTACGCCACTGATCACCAGCAATATCCCCACAATGGTTGTCCAGTAAAAAGGTTCTCGAAATATTACATATGAACATGTAGCCACGGTTGCCACCGCCCCAGCAGTCAGCACAGGATGCGCTACATTCAGAGGTAGACGAGCCAATGCAGCAGCATAAAGCAAAAATGCAACCCCATAGAGCACCAATCCCAACCAGAAAGGCCAATTACTCAAGGCTCCCATTGGATCATTCAAACTCGGAAATTTTCGAGGTGGCATCATGGCCAACTTAACCAATACACTTGCAGAAGCATTAGACAGTATGCCCATAATCAAAATCAACCATTTCATATCACAGCCCCTGTTATGGCAACAAAGGAGCCTCGATAATAACGAATAGCTATTCCGAGTGCTCGCTCTATTGCATCAAGATTGGATTCGTTTTTGGCAAGCAACATCTCAATGGTTACAATAAGTTCAGGTAGCCGCTCACTCAATTGCAAGCCTACTGTACTGTGATCAGCCCCCCCGTCGCCTAGTGTAACAAGGTTTGATTCGCTAGCATGAATATGACCAATCAAGGTCGCATAATCCTTAATGACCTGCCCTGCATCCTCGCCGTTTATGGTAAGGGCACCGGTATCTAGTTGCATGCGAACAGAAGGATGCGCCACCGCTGTCACAATACTCGCCGTATCGGCGCTATTAGTCATGAAGTTAGCACCATAACAGGGTGGATTTGGCTCAAGACATATCACCACACCATGTCGACTGGCAATATCTCCCAACTGCCTGAAAAAACCAATCGCAATATCACGCGCATCTTCATCTGGTAGCGCTGAACAATCACGGTTTTTAGGCGAACCAAACACCAACTTCGTAGCACCCAATCCAGCACCAATTCGACATACCACTTCCAGATGCGCCAGCATTGCAGTCTGAGAATCAACAGAACCGAACATATTCAACCCTGTGGTACCAAACAGCAGCGCTTGCATTCCTGCAATCTCAATTCCGCGACTCCGCCACCAGTCTCGTACCCGCACAATATCAACTGGACTAGTATTTTTCGGATCCGAAAAATACTTACCCGGCGCAATATCAATCGCATCGATGCCATAGCTATTTAGCAGAGAAGCCACCTGTTCATCTTCGGAAACGTTCCAGGCAATATTTGAAATCGCAATCCTCATCAAGCCTGCCCGCCCATTGTTGTAACTGATATTGGCTCTGATTGTGCATAAGCCCGAACTGCCTGAATAGTTTCTCGTTTACTGTACTGATAAACGCTATTACCACCAAACAAATTTGCATAGTTAGACTGCATATCATATGTAGCGGGCAAATTAGCAAAATTCTGATTGAACATTTTACCAAAGCCCGCCACTGACAACTCAGCCACACTGATAGGCTCGGCCGTAAGATGGACAAGCTTCAACCCGGCTTTGAGTGAAGTCTGAATATCCGACCAGAGATTAACCATCGGATAAAACTGGAACACGCCACGACTTTCAATTGCATGAAGATTATTATTGTTCTGAAAATCAAAAATCACGTTCTTACGCAAACCAGGTCCAACCAAACCAGGCAGTCTGACTATCAAATGATTCGGGAAATGGCCTTCAACGAATTTTTCCAGCAACCGGCGATGCAAACCATAAGGATGTAAATCCACCTCATCAACTTGCGTATCTTCTTTAACACCAACAGGCGCTTTAAAAACATCAACCGTGCTAATCAGCACAAAAGTTTTACATTTTATTGACTTAAGATGTGCAATCAACCCTTCAATTTTTTGACGATCCAAGTCAGGTTCGCGGTTAGCGATCCATTTTTGAGCAGGAGCGGCCGCACACACAACCATATCAAATTCACTCCCATCAATCTCATTGATATTCACAGATCGAAACCTGCACTCAAACGAATGTTGTTTAAGCAATGTTGAACCAACAAATCCCGTATAACCAATCAACGCATCAGACATCTACACCCCACAATTCATTATCTATCTTTTAAATGAGCAAAAATTCTTCCGCATCCAACTTCTCAAGTACGTCATAAATATTATCAATCTTTCCACCGAGAATCGAATAGCAGTTAGGTAATTCAGCATGACGTTCAAATAAGATTGGCCTACCATCATCGCCTTCGTTCTTAACCAATACCGTCTTCACTTCAAATAACGACTCTACATATCTGGCATCTGCTATTGCTGGCATGTACCGCATAACATCCCTGACCATCCGATCCACTCGCGTTGCCCGATGGTAACTCTCCAGCCTTTGATAGGGATCAACTCCTTCCATATCAGCCCAGCTGAGATGAGGCGTATATCGAACATGCGACAGCGTGTGCAACCCCCTACTCGGAAACGGCATCATAGAGAAAAAAGGGCCATCCATCACAGTGATGCCCATACCTGCCAATTCAGACGGCACTTGCATCAAAGCCATCTCAGAAATTTCATGCTTCAGCCCAGTTTGCGTACCATGAAAATCCCCACCAAACTGATTAAGCCCGCTATATGTGCAATTAAATACATAACGGGTATTCAGTGCCTCTGGCATGTCGTTTTCGCATTGTACCGACAAGCCGTTTTGCATTTTTTTTATGCACTGAACGCGTGTACCCATACGCACTTCCACGCCACATTCCTTAAGTTCATCCCTTGCCCACTGGGCCAGTTTGTTAGCATCGAAGGCATATTCTTCGACTACAAACACCGCTTCTATCAAACGTGGCTCGAACAAACTACGCACGTTATCAGGTGCGGGTTCTAACTTAGCCCCTATTTCACGACAGAACCGTTCAAATTGCCGCGCCGTAACTTTAGAATTACGTTTGGCTATGGCATAAAGCTTGGTGAAATCTCTTTTCATCGCCTGCGGATATTCCTGCACGAAGCGTGGCAGGTTGATGCGGCTACGGTAAGCCGTGGTAAAGCTGCGTGGGTAGTGGTAACCGTTATGAACACGAGCCTGATTATTGTAAGAGGCGCGTTGCAATAACTCATTCTCCCGCTCGATTAACAAAACATTCGAGAACCCACGCTGCTTCTTGAGGTAGACGGCAATTGCCGCACCATAAAAACCGCCGCCAATAACTATTGCGTCATACATTATTACAGCCACCCTTCACCGGTTCATTCGATAAAGCATAGCTTATCATTATGAAAAATGAGTTTTTGCACGGATTTCTTCAACATTCAGTTTCTCGCGCCGAGTTATAACAGCACTAGTAAACTCTTGTGCCACATGGTACATCGGCCCCTCATTAGAGAGGCTTGCCATATGTAAAATGTATTCACCCAACATCCACAAAACGAGCGAAATCAAAAAGAACATACCCGACTGTTGTAGAGATAATGTCACCCACCCAGGCGCAACATCCGGTTTTAGCAAAGCAACTGCAATAACATAAAACGAATAAAATAAATTTGCACCAGCACCAAACAAAGAGAGCGCCGTCACTAAACGCATCGGTCCACGGGTAGTCGAAACCAGCAAACGCATACCACGATCAATACTTTCACTCAGACGTTTGGGTTGCGATGGTCGCGTCTTGGCGCTGTAACTTAAATTAACTTTGGTAAAACCGCCAGTGGCAGGCAGATGACGATAGGTCAGCGAAGGCATAGGATGCTGCAGAATAAAATTCACAACCCGCTTGCTCAACACTCGATATGACGGCGCTTCATTAGCTAGATGAATGCCATTGAACGTCTGATAAATACTGTTAAAGGCTGAATAACAGGCTCGATAAGCCAAACTTTGCCGAGGTTTTTGTTGATTAGAGGCGAACACAACATCTGCCCCCTCTAATGCCTGCTCCAACAAACTTGGCAGAAAATTGATGCTATCTGCTGCAGCATCGATCACGGCAACAAAGTCGCCCAATGCATTTTCCAGCCCAACCCAAGATGCGGTATCTGAGTCCACCTCTTTGGTCAGCGCGTATACTTGAAGGTTAGGCAGCCCACCCTCCCTTGTCAGCTTCTTCAACACCGAGATACTGTCATCTTCAGATGCATTATCCACAATGATTAATTCATAGTCACTAACCAGCTCAGCCAAGGGCAATGATATCTCATGCAAAACAGATTCGATCGAAGCTGCCTGATTACGCATAACCAAAACGATGGACAAGAAAATAGGGTAACTCATAAAAATCACATATACCTAATCAACATGAAGTTTAGTGCGCAAATCTTGCCACTCAAATCTAAAATATAAGGATGATGTTGCATACTTAATTGCAGCCAAACTGATTGCCAGTGTGCTCCAGTAAACATACCTGAAATCCGCCATTGGTGTTACTGGAATATAACTAAACATATACAGTAATCCTGAAATTAAAAGCACTCTAATCAGCGTCAACGAATCTTTATCATCACCCTGCATTATGAACGTTGCGCACAAGAACAACGAAGCCATGGTCAACCACCAATAAGGCTTAAATAGGAATGGTAACAAATGAGCCACGCTCCAGACATAACCTTTCAATAAAATTGTCGCAGCATTATCATTTTGCACCAATCCTATTTCATTGGTACTAATTCCGGAAAACCAATATATATATGGTTTCTCCGATGGATCGCGCAGTAAATACAAATAAGCATTTAAACGAAATTGCGCATACTCAAGCGGATATACTTTAACTGCAGCAACCCATGCTTTTTTAATTTCTTCATACGGAATTGGCGCCACATTCTGATACGATGGTTTAGTAATCAGACAAAACAATCTCCCCACCAACTTCGTATCCCCTATCGTCTCTTGACTGCATTCTTTGACAGTTTTGTAATCGATTCGTGGCAAAAGGCTTTTGTCTGCGACTTCGGATAAATGGACAAGATCATCGACCATCATATAGCTATCCATATGATTTTTTTCTGCACTCAGCAGCTGGTAGTTAAAGAAATTCAAAAATACGAACATCATGACCATCAATAGCGAAGTAATAGCTACTTTGATCCGATTTGAGAGCATAGGCAACAATCTTCCAGTCGCATACCAAACAATAGGTAGCAATGCCGCAGGCGCATTGCTACGCACCATAAATGCATACAATAACAAGCTAACTGCCACAAAACCCTGAGGGAAAGTTATCTTGCTCCTACTCAATAAACCAATAGCAAGTAGCATACTGAATGCCATACCCACGTCTTTCCACAAGACACCTTCAAAATTGACGACCCAAGGAAAAAAGCCCAACAGGATAAACCACTTGGCCGAGTGATTCTCGCCAGCGTTTCTGTGCCAAATGTACAACCCTATCCAAAGCATACCCAAATGCACGAATAATAAGCTTTGTGGTCCATCAAAAATCAAGTTCAATTTTGACCAAAGCCATGCCATGACAGGCGGATGCCCATCTGCAAATTGCAACGTGTGTGCTTGCTTGTATTGCTCAAGTGAATCTGGTGACATAAAACCTGGATAACAGGCAATAACAAAAAAAACAAAACCGATAATCACCCATAGAAATGTTCTAGGAGAGTGCTCGATTTTCCATAAATTAGAAAATTTCATCTGCAACTTTCGAGGCCATCAGCTTATATCCCTGAATGCTAAGGTGGGTATCATTAGGCAAATAAAGATCAACAGTATTGCCAGCAGCCTGTTGAAAATAGCTCAGTAAATTCACATTATTAACACCGGCAGTCTTCAATTGCTCAAAAACATTCGGATACCCAGTTCCGCTTGCTTTATTAGCCATGTACATACGATAGACTGAAGACTTATCTGGCACCACGATCACCACCAGATGCAACCCCTTCGTTGCAAGATTGCCCTGAATTCGTTTAAGGTTTACTACTGCGGCCATTATATCTTTTCTCGACCAAGCTAATTTAGTTTCATCTTCCTCATAGTATAAAAGGCGATTAGATTTGCGATCCGAGAAAAGTTTACCAGTAACAAGTGGAACATTCATCACTCCGCCTGAAGATATTGATATATTGTCGCCAGCCCATGCCATACGCGTCGCATTTGTAGCAGTCGGAATAAGATAAGCAGCATCCATTGTCAAACCTACCTGTGATCGTGTTGCAAGTAACTCCTTTCCTGAGGTCTCAAGCGGTTTCGGAAGCCTGTAAGTACATGTATTGATATTGCGAAACAACGGGACAAAACTTCGTTCAACCACTTGAATTACTACGGTATTCACTGTTGAATAAGAAGGTTTAAGCACCCACTTTAACCAGTTATCGACGCAACCGACATCCTGATACTGAAAAGAAAGGATAGTAAGATTACGTGACTCAGCAAGATACGACTGCCATATATTCGGATGCGAAAATGAATCCCCTAGAACCAATACCTGAGGGTTGGCAAATCCAGCTCCATTCGACCGCACATAAACAGCTGGCTGCGGCTGATTCCACCCATAATCTCGCTCAGACCAATGTCCAATTCGAGTTAAATCCCCTGAGACATGTTCAAAAAATACTGATAACGGAACAGCGATCACAAAATACACGACTATGGGAAAAGCAAACCACACCAGATAAGAAATTGAGATACGATTAGATTTCATTAGAATTGATAATAAAGAAAAGTGCTCACCTTATCCAACTTGCTCACTGCCAAGCAGAATACACAACCCAAAAACAACCCCATAGCTGGTCTTAACCGCCAAGTAACAGCCCAATTAAATAACCTTGATTCTCTGTTTAGATTCTCAACTATGTTGAAGAACTGCTGACTATTTGGCGCAAACCAGACGATAAACAAACCAAGTATTAATAATCTGGCAAATGGAGCAAGCCCACCCATGGAACCCATACCTGGGATATTAAGGAAAACACCACCAAAAGTAACCCCTACAGGCAGCAATCCACTTAAATTACCAAGACCATCAGCTAACATGCCTAATTTGGAAGGCAAGGAAATACCCCCATAACCGAAACATCCTTTTAATACCAAAATCGCTGATGAAAAAGATTCCGCACGGAAAAAAACCCAGGCAACAACTACACATACAAAAGTAAGTAGCGTTGCAGCCAAATAATAAACACGCGCAGGAACACCTTGCGTAGGCATGCGACCAGCAACCAGGGATCGCCATGCGTGATTAATAACCAAGTAGAGGCCATGCAACCCACCCCAAATTACGAATGTCCAATTAGCTCCGTGCCACAAACCACCCAGCAGCATCGTAATCATAAGATTCATGTACCGCATTAACTTTCCATTCCTGTTTCCACCTAACGGTATATAAAGATAGTCACGAAGAAATCTGGAAAGCGTCATGTGCCAACGACGCCAGAAATCAATAATGTTCGCTGCCTTGTATGGCGAATTAAAATTGATTGGCAACTTGATACCAAATACCATGGATATGCCAATAGCCATGTCGGAGTAACCTGAAAAATCAAAGTACAGTTGCAGTGTATAAGCCAACGCACCGGTCCATGCTTCAATAAAGTCTGGCTGGACTCCCAAACCCGTAGCTGAAAAAACCGGCCCGACATAATCACTAAAGCTGTCTGCCAGCAGTACTTTTTTTGCCAAGCCAATGGTAAAAATACTCAGCCCTAACGCCACATTGTCCCATTGCAAACGATATGTTTCTGGCTTGGCAAATTGAGGCATCATCTGCTCATGATGAAGAACGGGACCAGCAATCAGATGAGGAAAATACGTAACGAACAGCAGATAGTGGATGAAATTGTATTCCCGAGCCACTCCACGATACACATCCACCAAAAATGCAATTTGGGTAAAGGTAAAAAAGGAAATTCCCAGAGGCAAAATAATATCAACCAAAGGCAATGTCCCATCAGACAACCAGTTTGTAGTGGCAATAAAAAAGTTCGCGTATTTGTAGAAGCCCAGCAATACAAGATTAGTCGTTATCGCGAATGTGAGAAACAGCTTTGCATGGGTGCGACTACGTGCATGTCCGATCACATAACCGATACCATAGTTTATAACAACTGAAGCGAGGAGCAAGCCAACATACTTGGGCGACCACCACCCGTAGAAAAATAGCGAAGCAAATGCAAGCCACAATGCACTGACATTACGACCTAAAGTGGACCCCGATTTCTGGACAATGAATTAAGATGGTAACCTGCTGTAAAAAGGAGCGGGTTGTGAGTGAAACAAATCGTAAGCATTTTTCGGGTGAGTTTAAAGCCAAGGTTGCAGTGGAAGCGATTCGTGGTGTCAAGACGGTTAACGAAATAGGTCAGGAATTTGGCGTGCATCCGACCCAGGTTGGATTGTGGAAGAAAGAGTTGCAAGAACAAGCTGCTGGCTTGTTTAATGCCAAACGCGGCCCGAAGCCAGTGGATCTCTCTGCTAGTCCAGAGCGACTGTATTCCGAGATTGGCAGACTCAAAATGGAATTGGACTGGCTTAAAAAAAAGTCCGGGATCAACCCATAGCACTGCGCAAGCAGTGGATTAGCCAATGCACATCTTTAGCACTCAGTCAGCAGTGTGCATTGGCGGGTGTGGCGCGATCCAGCGTTTATGCGCCCAGATTGATCAAAGCCACTGACGAACAAGAATTGGCATTGCTGACGTTGATAGACACAGAATACACACGGCATCCATTTTATGGCAGCCGCAAGATTAGGCATTACCTGAGTAGCATAGGACACCACATCAATCGCAAACGAGTGCAACGATTAATGCGCACACTGGGGTTAGCTGGCATGGCGCCAGGACCGAACACCAGTCGTGCGCACCCGCAGCATAAGATTTATCCTTACCTGCTCAGAGGTGTCGCAGTGACCCGTCCCAATCAGGTGTGGAGTACGGATATCACTTACCTGCGCCTGCCACGAGGATTCGTGTATTTGGTGGCAGTGATAGATTGGTACTCGCGCAAAGTGCTGGCATGGCGATTATCGAATACGATGGACAGTGGCTTCTGTGTGGACTGTCTGGAACAGGCACTACAGTCGCACGGCATACCTGAGTTATTTAACACTGATCAGGGCAGTCAGTTCACCAGTGACGCGTTTACGGGTGCACTCAAGGAAAACGGCATTACGATTAGCATGGATGGTCGCGGACGGGCATTGGATAACATCTTTGTGGAACGGCTCTGGCGTAGCGTCAAGCACGAAGACGTATATTTGAAAGGCTATGCTACATTACCAGCACTGCTGCTAGGATTGACGGAATACTTTGTGTTTTATAACGCTGAACGTATCCATCAGTCACTGGGTTATAAAACACCAGACGAGGTTTATCGAACAGCCAGTGGCGGTGGTGCCAGCATCGTGGACAAGTTCACTACGTCAGGAAAAGCGTTGTTAGAAAAAGATCGAAAACCAGAAACAAAACCGGGGCAGCGCCGTGCAGCTGCATATGAAAGGTTACCCTCTTAAACTCGACGTATTATTGTCTTGACGGAGGGGTCCACTTTAACCATAGCGTGCTAGCCAGAAAAATCCGGCAAACGCGATTGGAAAAAACAAAAATATAAATTCGTAAGAATTAAATAACATGCCCTACACTTTGGCTAGTGTGATAATTTTTATACCATGCCGCAAAAGCGACTATGGCCGTTTCAAGATTTTGTGGTTTTTTAAACCCCAATCGGACGAGCTTCTGATCACTGTATTTTATGGATGGATTAATATTCGACTTTCCTGCAAGACGCAGCAATGCTCCAAGGCAGAATTTTGGAATGAACACCCTTGGAACAAAATAAGATTTTCCGAAGTTAGTAAGCAATCTGTTTTCTATATCGCGATAATTATTAACTGGAGAGTCATCATCAGCAATGATGAAAATTTCACGATCTACTTTTTCAGCATCTAGCAAAAACACCAATGCAGCAACTACATTCTCGACACAAACAAGATTCATGCTCCTGCGATTAAACAGGCAAGATTTGGCGTAATTAATCAACAAATTTTTCGTCATTAGCTCATTCGCCATCTTGAGTAAATTCTTGCCATCCGGACCAAACACAGCAGTTGGACGAAGAATCGTAACCTCAAATTTTCCAATAGCTAGTTCAAGCAAAACTTCTTCCATCCGCAATTTGGTTTGTTCATACTCTGAAATTGGTACACATAGAGTACTTTCAGTAACCCAATCACTATCAACCCTTCCAGCCACCACTGCTGTACTGCAATGAACCAACCGCAGGATCTGGTTCCTGACGCAGGCATTAGCAAGATTAGCCATAGCTTCCAGATTATCCTGCACAAGGTAAGCCAAATTGATAACGGTACAGTTTTTACTGAGTAACACATCCAATGAATCCGAGTTCAGCATATCCCCTTCAATGAAACTCAAGTTGGAATGATTCTTCGACCTATTGCTATGCACCAACACCCGAATCTCGATATCATTCCGCTCAGCAAGAACACTTAACAAATGCTCTCCGATAAAACCCGATGCACCGATGATGACTAACGTTGTTCGATTAGATGAGAGGTTGCTGCTGCTCATCCAATGACTCGCTTAAGCGCCTGCAAATACTGCAGGCCCCATTTCGTATCTGGCTCCAGATGATTACCTTCGGCCCACTCATTCCATGACTTTAAAAAGACAAGTTTGTGCTCATCGACACGGCCATCCAAAGCACTTACAGCATCGTTTAAATGCTCCTCAAAAAGCGCAGGGGTCGAATTTGCCAGCACCAGCCCTTTGCGAGCTTTGCGAGGCGTGTTATCCCAATTGGGATAAACACAAGGATAAGCTTCACAATCAAACTGGTTGAGATCAGGTACAAGGTGTTTAATCGCATCCTTATACTCAACAATACGTGGCCCTCCCAGCGACAACCTCCGCCGTATTCCCCATATAATTCTTGACGCTTCGTTAATCACTGAATTCGCTGTGTTGGTGACGGCCAGAGTCGATATCGTAACGGCATCCAACCCAAGCACCGCTGCATCTTTAAAGTCCAGCATATTGATGCCTACTATATGCAAACCCTTAAGCCCAGCCTTTATTGCCAACTCACGCCAAAGACCAAATCGCCTCTTGGCATCAGGCATATCTGTCGGTTTGAAAATTACAAATACCGGCTTGCCGTCTACAGTCATATAACGGTGATCGCGAAAAGCTTTTAACAGATATTCGAAGTGAACCCTGTCGTCAGCTTCCCCTGGATAAGTCTGGTCGATTAATAATCGATGCGGCTCGTCCTTCCAGATCCCGCTCCATGAATGATTTGCCCAGCCCAGACAAAACGGGAAATCTGGCGATCCCGATGCAAGCACTTCATCAAAAGGCCGCTCAAGCATGCGGCGACCCGCAAACCAGTAATGCCAATAGCAAAAGCCCTCCACCCCAAAAGCGGCGGCCATTTCTGCTTGCGCAACCCTAGTCTCAGGCAACCTTAAGTCATAAAAACCTAAATCCGCAGGAATAACTGGCTGCTCATGCCCCTTAAACAAAGGCTTCGCGCTAGCGACATTAGTCCACTCGGTAAAACCTTTCCCCCACCACAAATCATTTTCAGGTGTTGGATGAAATTGGGGTAGATAAAAAGCGATGACACGAGCTGCTTTTTTCTTGGCTAACTCATCAACCTTCACTTTTCCATTAGTTGCGTTACTAATCAATTTTCACTACCTCAACATCAGGCAATGGAAAAACCAAACTCATTTTAGAAAACTTTTTGTTCGCCACAAAAAAATGTTTGAAATGCCAAGGCAACACAATCAGATAATCTGGATTTTTAGCCAACAACTCATCTTCCGGAATAATCGGTATCCATGTACCTGGTGTATAACAACCAAATTTCTCAGCATTCACTTCACCGACAAATTCAATTTCTTTGGTGGTTAAACCACAATATTGCAACAACACGTTGCCCTTAGTGGAGGCACCTAATGCTGCCACGGTTTTGCTTTCCGCATGAGCACTTTCAATAAATCTTAACAAATTGCGCTTTGTTTGAGCTACCCGTTGCGCAAACGCTTGATATGGCACAAGTGTATCTAAGTGTTCCCCCAATTCATCATCAAGAATTTTTTGCACTGGCGCTGCAATGGTTGAATCACCATTTGCCTTCGACACCATGACTGAAAAACTCCCGCCATTGATATCATTGAACTCTACATCAATGATTTTAAAACCCACCCGATCTGTCATCCATTTAATCTGATGCAACGCATAAAACTCGAGATGCTCATGGCAAACCGTGTCGTATGAATTCATTTCCAGCATGGTCGGCATATAGCTTTGCTCAAACACCCAAACACCGTCATCAGCAAGCACGTCATACACTTGCTGCATAAAACTCATCGGATCTTCAAGATCATAGAACATTGAGAATGAAGTAATTACCTTTGCTTTCTGGTTTGGAAAGCGCTCGTTCACTAATGCAGAAGAAAAGAAATCAGGAATTAATTGAATATGTGCAGGATAATAGCTTTGGAATTTGATACCGGTTGGATCTACGCCAACCAAAACCGGCCCTGAAGCTGGATACGCTTGCAACGTCGTGCTGTCATTGCTGCCAATATCGATAACAATATCCCCATCAGTCAACTCAACCTGCTCAAGGATTTTTTTTACCTTGGCATTGAGGTGCGCCACCATACTGGCATTAAGGCCAGAACGATAACCATAATTCTCACCATACATCTCACCCAAATCGTAGGAGTGCTCCATCTGCAGCAACCCACATACATCATCGCCGCCGACACATTTCACCAAACGTAGTGGGCCTGTTGTAACCTTTGCATCTTTATCACGCGGAAACACCCCTGTGAGCATTTGTTCGCCCAAATCCAATACACATTCTAAGTGCGTATTGCCACAAATTCTGCATT